>NZ_JARPLU010000211.1:0-6929 GCF_032349615.1 Limnospira sp. PMC 1279.21
GGCTCTGGATATGGTGCGAGGAGAGATGTCGTCATCCCAAAGTTGAGCCATTTGAACGGAGGTTTTGTCGCCATGCTCTTGGGCAAAAGCCTTGAATTTGTGCCAGTCGGTAATTTGGTGGCTATGACCAGGTGGGCGATTAGGTTTAGGGAGGAAGTCGCCGGTGTGTTCTTTTCTTTGCAGCCAGAGATTGATGGTGTTCCTGCTGACATGGAAAACTTGACTGGCTTCGGTTTTGGGTATACCGTCTAGTTCAATGGCATTAATAACTTTTTGTCTAAGGTCGTAACTGTAGGGGGCTGGCATTTTTGGTCTTCTGTAGATATCCTGGCCATTATACGTCCTAACTTTTCTGTCTTGTGCTATACAATTCCAAGACAACGGTAAACGCTTCGTGTTAATATGCAACTCGGTTAGATTCGTAAGCAGTTAGATTCAGAGATGTACATGATGTCCAATGGCAAGTCTCTCTTCTACTGATCACCCTAGATAGGCCATTAGGCTGTTCAAAAGGATTTAACCTGGAATTCTCTTATAGCTGCCTAAGTGTGAAATCCAAACGCATGAGTCCGACTACGGGGTTTTTATGGGGATGTGTGTTTACCTTAATGGTAGCCATGCTACTCCTATTCGCATGGTTATTTTTGAGTAACCAATCGTCTTTAGGAAAGGATGAACCATCACCCCCAAGTTTCCCATCTGGAATTCTCCCGCCACCGCCTAATGTGTCGGAGTCAACATTAGGGACGTTTCCCAATGGGCAGATTCCGATCCCCACCTTTCCTTTACCTCCCCCACCTAGTTCCTCTGATTCCTCAAGTTCTGGGTCTCATGTACTTCGAGAATGGGAAAGACAACAAACGACTAATCAACAAATCACTACTCAACTGGAACGACATCGGGTTCAGATTGACCAACTAACGAGTCAACTGGAGCGACATCGGGTTCAAATTGAAACTCTTACGACTCAGCTTGAACAGCAGCGAATGCAAAATGAACGCCTGACGATGCAACTGCAAGAACAGGAGCGTCGGGTTAGTAATTTGACCCTGGATCAAAACCGCTTGTCTCAAGGCAATTCTGGCTCCAATGGATTGCCAACTGCTATGCTATGGTTTCTGGTGGGGGTGATTCTGGCTGTGGTCTTGGGTGGTAGTATTTTGGCGATCGCTTTAGTGGTGATGGCGGGTCAATCTAATCGTCGGTCTGAGTTGAAACGTTATTCAATTCAACCTATTGATATCTGGCCTTATCGGATTGAGGAAGAACCTGCTGACTTTTTGCCCCCGAATATGCGATCGCGTCGTTCCCGTTAAATCTGCCCCTAGCTGGCGGGGTAGGATAACTGGATCGCGAATAGCGAGTATCTTCTCTCTAGGTGCTTTTGCCCTATTCCTCAATTTGCCAAATATCGGTCATCTGATTTTCATCGACAATCCGTTTTGGGCGCAAAATCAGAATCACCCTGCCTAGCAGAGGCGTTTCGGGTTGGTCCTCAAACCATTGCAATTCTAGTTGACCCTCAATCTCCACTAGAAAATAACTGTCTGCTTGCCATGTTCTACCTGCGCGATCAATAACTGCAACTACTTCCTCAACCTGACCAGGGAGAGGAGTAGGAAGCTGGTCGCTTTGACATAAAATCACCACTGGGTCTTCAGAATTTCGGACTACCTGCCAACCTGGTAAAGCCAGCCAAGCACCTCCTCCATTAAATTTGATGATTCCAAAAGGTTCGATCGCCTCACACAGGGGAACAGCTTGCCAATCCTCCTTGTTGAGGGGAAACCTCCCCGCCACAGGTACAATACAAGGAAGTTCCTCAGACTCCTCTAAACGATACACTGGCAGGCGAGGGGCAGTTTTGGGATATGAAACCGTAAAATCAGTTAAAAGCTGTTCTAGCTGGCTTCTAGCCGCCGTAGATTTGACAAATTTTAGACCCTTAGCAATCAGGCGCGATCGCTCCTGGATATCCTTTTGTTGGCGAGCCAATTTGGCGAAATAATAGGCTACCATATCCCCGGCATCGGTAGAAAATCCTTCCGGCATACCCCCGCTCAGGGAAAAATCTTTCAGCGCCCTAGCGATATTTCGGGCTTCATCGGCATCTAAATTGTACTCGAGAATCAACCCCGCCGCCGCCACCCGCAGGGGTTGGGTGAGGATACGAAGTTCATAAAGGATATCGCTGCCTTTTTGCCAAAAATGCGATCGCACCTTCTCGGAGGCTTCCCCCTTAACCATGGAGTGGTAAACCTGAGAAGCGACAATTACCTGATTTTGTTGCACAGGTTCAAAACCAGTATCCTCAAAAATCTCCTGGGAATTTTTACCGCACTTTTGCAGAGTAGCACAGGCCTGACCCCACTCAACCCAACTCCCTTCTTTGCGTCTAAGTTGCTTAATCAAGGCTTGTTGGTCTACATTACTTTCGACCACTGGGGGTGTAAATTTCGGATTCGGGGATGTTTCAGTCATATTCGCAATTAGTATGATAGACAATCAGGGACTTAATCCCCACGACTAGCTCCCCACCATGGTCAAGGGTAGCCCTTGGGGTTCAAAGTGCTTTTTTTCGCAGGAATAGCAGTAGGGATTCCGCGATTTCTTGGGGCCAATGGTCTTGGGGATAATGTCCAGCCTTATCTAGTTTAACCAATACTGCCCCAGGAATCTTCTCGACCAAACTTTCAGCCATAGACAGATCTAGCCAAGGGTCAGCAGTCCCCCAGACAATCTCGGTGGGATGATCCCATTTGGGGAAGCCGGAGACAATTTCTTCCATAGCCTCCTTTAATTGTAGATTCTTAATGGTTGCCATGAGCGCCCGCCCGGTAGAGGAAGACTTGAGAAACGGACGGCGATAGACATCGAGATCTTTATCTTCAATCACATAACCGCTTCCTCCCTCCAGAGTGCGATCGACTAATAACGGGTCTTGAGTCATCATATCCCCGACAAAAGGCAATGACATCTGTTTGATTTTCCAGGGTAATTTTGCCTCGGTAGAGACAGGGGTATTTAATACTAACAGCCGTTCAATTTGTTCTGGGTGTCGCAGGGCATACTGTAACCCCACGGAACCTAAGAAACCTTGAACAACCAAATAAAACTTAGTTAATTTTAGGGTAGTTAAAAACTCTTCTAATCCTTGAATATACGCATCTGGAGTATAGGGGAAATCTCGTTTTTCGGGTTTCTCGGAAAATCCAGAACCCAGCCAGTCGGGTGCGATCGCTCGGTATCCCTTCTCGCCTACTTCCTCCATAATTACACTCCAACTGTAACTTTGAGAAATTAACCCATGTAAAAATAAGATAGGCGGTTTATCTGTCACTTCCCGGTTAATTTCCCGATAAAACCAGTCGAATTTTCCCGCTTTAATTGTTTCCGTTGCGATCGCCACTTTTAAAAAATTGATAAATTTGATTAATTTGCAGTGAGAAAGCCGGAGGCAGAATCCACAATTAACAACTATTAATTATCAATTATTTACCCTACCCCCGGACTTTCAACGTTGAAGCCAATGGACAGCCAGAATTAGAAATTCATCTCAGCCGCTTGGACTTTTTCCACTTGTTTTTTCTTGAGAACTAACAGAATCTGAGTTAGCATCACCAGGGCAAAAAATGCCAGCAGACCTTGAATCCGAGTCGAACTTTGGAGTACGATTTCAGTATCATCTTGACCAAAGCCACCCACATTAGGATTATTGGTTAATGAATCACCAGCCGCCACAGGTTGACCCTCAGAAACAATCAACTCAGGACCAGGAGGCACAGTTTCCACCACAGAATCACCCTCAGCAGTAGTGATAGTTACCTGGTAGCCAACATATTCTTCCTGAGTAATTTTGGTGATAGTTCCACCCACAGAGGCTTTATAAACCGTGTTATTGCTGGCATTACCCGCCGGGTAAAGTTGACCACGACCCCGGTTTCCGCCAGCGTAGACGGCATATTTACCAAAGTGGATAGACTTATCAGTAGCTGGATCTGGAGACAGAACCGGGAAGACAATTTCTTGGTATTGATCGCCAGGAATTGGACCAACGATCACCACATTTTCTTGATCAGCACTGTAGGGTTGGAAGTAAAGACCACCGACTTCCTCGGCGATCTCTTCAGGAATGCGATCGGCAGGAGCAATTTTAAAGCCTTCTGGAAGCATCAACACCGCTCCCACATTCAGAGCGCCTTTGCTACCATCACCCAACACCTGCTGTACATTAGTATCATAGGGGATTTTCACCACAGCCTTAAACACCGTATCAGGTAAGACAGACTGGGGAACCTCTACTTCTGTAGGTTTAGCAGCCAAGTGGCAGTTAGCACAAACAATACGGCCTGTAGCTTCTCTGGGAGTTTCTGGGGCAGTTTCCTGAGCCCAGAAAGGATAAGCCGCAGCACTCTGGGGTAATACCAAATCCCCGGCTAGGAACAGCCCTGCGGTTGCCACTGCAACTAATAACACCCGCAAAGTTGCCCCAATACCACGACGCAGAATTGCGAATCGGTCAGTGTTTGACATCGGAATGTTCTATCTCTCTCAAAATGTAAATTATCATTAGATCACAGATTGGGGATAGATCTTATTACCATCCCCCCTCTGAGTCTCAATTAAGCCCACCAGGGAGCTTCATTGGTGCGGAAATCGGTTTCAGTCCAGGGAATGAAACTTACTTTGTCGTCCACAACTTCGGTGTGAACCAGCGCCAAGGACAGGGGAGCCGGACCACGCACTACCTTACCAGTAGCATCATACTGGGAACCGTGGCAGGGACAGATAAATTTATTCTCGCTGCTGTTCCAGGGAACCACACAACCCAGGTGAGTACATACCGCATTCAGGCCATATTCAGCCAGGTTGCCATCATTTTCAATCACTAGGTAGGTAGGATCACCTTTGAGACCTTGAGCCAAGACGCGATCGCCTACATTATGAGTAGCCACAAATTGGCTGACTACTACATCATTACCCAAAGCATCTTTGGCGATCACACCGCCACCTGCTCCCCCAGTTGAAGGAGGAATAAAATATTTGACGAAGGGATACAGCGCACCTAGGGCCACCCCGGTTGCTGAACCAAAGGTCAGCAGATTCATAAATTGGCGACGTCCCATACTCGGAACATCAGAGTTAGCAGAAATTTGAGTCATGATCGACGCAGTTTGTCTGTGTTATGTTACTTGATCTTTACAAGTGCGAGACGTTCAGGCATGAAATAGGGTTGCAATACCCGAAATAACCGCCTGGTGAGGATTTCAACCCCTTGGTTGAATATAAGGAGCGCACTCCTGACCATCCTCATAACTGTTTATATGTCCCAAAGCGAAAGCAAGGCAGGGAACTCAAGGTCAATCCCACAAAGAAAATCGCAATACTCAATTATACAACATGGAGGATTAAAACCACTTGGGCGATTGTGGGAAAGAGTAACGGCGATAGCCACCCCCAGTTTCAGGATACACAACCCGTCAGATTGAAGCGGGGAACGGAAGGCGTGAGGGTAACCTATTCCCAATAATCCGACCACTGCCAACCATCCATGACTAAGGAAATCTGAATGTTCCGACTTGAACCATCGTAAATAATAAGCAGCGAAATAGGTTGATACGCTGCGCTCAAAAGAGCAAAGGGAAAAGTAGGAGTATTTGTAAGCTACCTACACAGACCTTTAAAAGTACCTCGGTGGATAGGACAAGTCTAAAGATGGAATGCCCATATAAACGGAACGTTATAAACCCTTTTAGGCTCTGATAATCTGGTCGAGAGAGTCAGTAGTGAAAAAGTGTAAGCGTATGCCTATTAGGGGGTGAGATGTGACCAGAAGCCAACGCCCGGCTGTAATGGACGGGATATGCTAACGGGTCACGGTTTGATTGCAAGGATAGAGTCGAGTAGGAGTCAAAATGACGAAATCGAGAGAAGGTAAAGGCTTCGATAAACGGAGACCTACTAAGACTACGAATGGATGGAGAAGTATCAACTGGGCTAAGGTTCAGCGATACGTCTTTAAGCTCCAAAAGAGGATATTTCAAGCAGCTAAATCGGGACAGGACGCAAAGGCAAGAAGGTGGCAACGTCTATTGGTGAAGTCATATTATGCCCGACTCTTAGCAGTGCGGCTGTAGGGGCGGGTTCCACGGTCAGCCATGCTTCCCAACAGTCAGCTTAATAAACCCGCCCCCCAAGATAATCAACGCAAGAAAACGGCTGGAGTCGATGGAGTAAGAGTAATCTCTCCAAGACAAAGTTTTGAGCTTGTTAAGAACATTAAGGGAAACCTCAAAGCAAAACCACTGCGACGGGTGTGGATTCCAAAACCCGGAATGGATGAAAAACGCCCTCTAGGAATACCCACAATCCAGGATAGAGCAAGGCAAGCCTTGGTTAAATCGGCACTCGAACCTGAATGGGAATCGAGATTTGAAAGCAACAGCTATGGGTTCCGACCCGGACGGTCAGCCCATGATGCAATATCCAGAATCTTTCAAAGTATAAACAAAGGAGGTTATTACATACTGGATGCAGATATAGCAAAATGCTCTTACCGTGAACCATGAATACCTACTTTCCAAAATTCATTGTCCAAGCAGTCTAAAGAGAGACCTGAAACAATGGCTCAAAGCAGGCGTGCTAGATAACGGCGTTTTCGATGATACAGAAACAGGGACACCCCAGGGAGGGGTAATAAGTCCACTCCTAGCCAACATCGCACTGTTGGGAATGGTTAGGTTCATAGAAACAATGTATCCTAAAAAGAGAAACGTGGTTCAAGCCACAACAATCAGATACGCCGATGATTTTGTAGTAATATCCCCATCACTTGAAATCATTGAACAGTGCAAAACTGCTATTTCCAAATGGTTAACCTACATTCCGCAGGTTGACAGGGAATAAAAGATATGGTGCTAGTCTAGGCA
>NZ_JARPLU010000212.1:0-6852 GCF_032349615.1 Limnospira sp. PMC 1279.21
GCGGTTATTTCAGGCATTTCAGCCCTATTTCATGCCTAAACGTCTCGCACTATTTACTCTCATTGACGATTGCGCTATGCCCCATCATTCTAGCGCGTAACTCTACTGGTACTCCATATTTTTCACCCAACAGGTTGTACAGCCTACGAAAAGCATATTTTTGAGTTACCGGACATCCCATAGCTTTAATATGTTTACTGAATGCTACATTAAAACCCGCAGCTACAGTCCTAGGCTGGCTTCCCTCCTTCGGGGTATATTCTGGTAATATTGGTCGCTTTAATTCCAGAAAATTAAACATTTCGGGACTAGGGATTGGCGCTATAACCCGTCCCCCAGTCTTAATACTTACTTTCCTTCCCTCTGTATCAGTAAAGTAAGTATAATCACCCAATACTAAGTAATTATCCTGATTATCCGGGTCTGATAGCGCTTTGATGGTTACACCATCTTCTGTTGTATAGGGTTTGGTTAAGTTAACTGCAGCCGCTATCTCGGTAGGTCTTAATCCATACATTACCGCCATACCGGCAACCCATAGCCAACTGTGACGGACTTCGCTTATTCTATGGCTTTTAATGGTGTAGGCTTCCTGTTTGGCACTATACCACCAATCTTTAAAGGCATCGATACCTATACGCTGCTTAACCGTAAATCGTGTTTGTTTGGGGTTAATAGGCTCTAATTGCTTTAGTAGGTGGTCCTTATTGGGTGATTTTTTGGCAATGGCTTTCAGGATGTAGTAACGTTCTTTGAATGTTTTGGACCCTATCAGCTCCTCTCCATTCTGTAAGGGAGTGTACAGCATAACCTTGAAACTCTCCCAAGTAGGATAATCATCCCAATTGGGGAACTGTTCAAAAAATATCTGTTTGGTCCGATGGTATGACGATAAATCACTAACAATGTCGCGAGAACGTTTCCGTCCTGTATTGCGGTTGTACCCGGCAAAATACTCATCTTCCAGTTGTTGGAATATCTCTCGGTAGGTTATCAGATTATCCTCAATCTGATTTTTTCCTAGGATAGTCGTATCATACCAGTCCCAAAATTCACTAGCGTTACTGATAGTTCCCAGAGCCTCCGCCACTAACTTAGCTTTTTTAACTCCGTCTATCACCCCTTGGGGAGTACACTCAAGATTGGCTGTTTTGGGTAGCCGTTTTCCGGTAGGTGGCTGCTTAAACTGCAATAGCAAATTATACCTAGTCCCGGACTTTTGCAACTTGAGTGTCACCCCTTTGGGACACTCCCCCTTAAAGTCTTGATAGGCTTTCAGGAATCTATCGTAACTCTCGTCATAGTTGCCCTTTCCCCCTACGGTAGGGATGTTAGTGGCGTTACTCATTTTTTACTCACTTGTTACTCTACTACGGTTTTGAGTAACACCTAAGTAACGGTAGAATAGGGGTTATAGGCTATGTATCAGGTTCGATTCCCATATGCTCCATTTTCAGTAAAATTTTATCCTGACTGCGATAACCGGGAAAAACTTAACCCGGTTATCGCATTTTTAAAAACTATTTCACTATTTCCGGTTAACCTTAGCCAGAAGAGGCTTTTAGTGGAGAATAGGGGGGTCGAACCCACCATAAAAGCTATAACCCTTACTCTACCGTCACACTGATGCACTCGAAAGCGATCGCATTATTAGGAGTGAGTGTAAAATGAGTACAAGTACAAACAGTACGCACAGCGGTATATATCAAGGTTTTCAAGATATCCTTGAGTTTTTCAACTTATCCCGCCAACAATGTCCCAAGGGTGTCAGGATTAAGCGCAATCGGGGGACAATCCAACTAGACATCACTACTGACCCGGAGACGGGAGGGCGTAAGCAGCGAGGATGTAATTGTCAGTTCACTTCTGAGGGTATCCGTAAGGCCGTTGATAAGGCCTGGTTAGTTCATAAATCCCTTGACGGACAATTTCAGTCGGTGTCTGAATGGCTGGACTGGTACAAGGCTACTATCCTTGATGAATCCAAAGTTCCCATGGAAAACGACTTAATCACCTATCGTCAAGTGTTTAAAGAAATGGAGGATGATTACTTTAATGGGGTACACAAGAACACTAAGCGGAAACGTTCCCGTGATCTGGCTAGTGACCAAAGTTCATTTAAACGCTGTTTTCTTACTGTGTTTAACAAAGTCACAGACTGGGATGTTTATGTGAGCTGGGAGGGTATAAAAGAAGCGTTATATAGCCCGTTACAAGATGGCAGTAGTCCGGTAGGTCATAAAATATTCAAAGACAGATACTACCGACTCAGACAGGTAGCGGAACGTGCTCGATGCAAGAAAGCACTAGAGAAGATGGAAAAGATTGACCCTACCCAGACAGTATTTGCTGAATCCCAAAGTATAGACTTGGATACCTTGCTAGGCTTGCTAGACAAGGAACGTAACACTGATTATGGACGGTTGACAGACAATAATGCTCGTGATGGTTGGTGTTGGGTGTCAGCAATGTGTGCTTTATATGGATTGAGACCATCAGAGATTGCAGCAGGACAAAACTTAACCAAGGATATCACGGTTGACGGCATAACGTTCCCCGCGATAAGTGACTCCAATAACATTGAGTTAGTGTTAGTGATTGGTGAGTTTACTTGCTTTGGTAGTAGCACCAAAACAGGTCAAAGGTTAGCAATACCAATGTCAAAAGACAAGGCTTTGATTAACCGTCTAGGGATTCATAACGTCTGTTTACCTATTACTGAACCTAAGAACCCAGCGGGCTTTAATCGTAACCACAGACAATGGTTAACTAACCATAATTGGGGATTCACCCAAGCATTAGCTTTCCGATATCTAGCCAACCAACTGGGAGAGATGAACGGGATACCACAGGAAATCAGGGCGCGTTCGTTTGGTCACTCGGTAACGGTTAATGACAGCAAGTACAAAAAACGTCGCCACCTTGCCACAGAGTTAGGTATCCTGACACGACATCAAAAGCAGCCATTACCGCTAGATATGGCAAAGCAAGCACTAACCAATCATGGTATCAATCCAGACTTGCCAGAGATTAAGGCAATTCTTAGGGTAATATATCAGCTTGATGATTAACCCTCAATAAATCGACAACACAATACCCTCTAGGCTAAATACTTAGGTGCCTTCATTTGGCACTCACTCCTAAATGTGCGATCGCTTTTGAGTGCATTAGAATGACGGTAGAATAGGGGTTATAGGTGCGAGACGTTTAGGAGTGAAATAGGGATGCAATGCCCGAAATAGCCTCCTAGTGGGACTTCCACCCCTTGGTGGAATATAAGGGACTCGTATCCTGACCATCCCATAACTGTTTATATGTCCCGACGCTTGGAGAAATCTGAGCAAGGCAGGGGACTCAAGGTCATAAACAAACTGAGAAATCAGGGAGTAGAGAGTAAAGGCGATAGCCACCCCCAATTTCAGGATACACGATTCTGGGATTGAAGCGGGGAACGGAAGGCGTGAAGTAGAACCTACTACCAAATGCGACCACTGCCAACCATCCATGACTAGGGAAACCGAATGTCTGGCTTGAACCATCGTAATTATACAGTAGCGAAATAGGTTGATACGCTGCGCTCAAAAGAGCAAGGGGAAAAGTAGAGTCTTCTATATGACATCTACACAGACCTTTAAAGTACCCCGGTGGAGAGGACAAGTCTAAAGATGGAATGCCCATATAAACGGAACGTTTTAAGTCCTCCTAGACTCTAATTATCTGGTCGAGATATTAGTAGGAATAAGTGTAACCGCAAGTCTTAGAGGATGTGAGATGTGACCAGAAGCCAACGCCTTATTGTAATGATAAGGATATGCAGACGGGTCACGGTTTGATTGTAAAGAATAGAGTCTAGTAGGAGTTACTATGACGAAAGCGAGTTTAAAGAAAGGATTTGAGAAATCAAAACCAATCAAGACGTGCGTTTGTATCGAAAGCTATTCCCTGGGCGAAAGTTCAGAGAAAAGTTTTCAAGCTCCAAAAGAGGATATTTCAAGCAGCTAAATCGGGACAGGACGCAAAGGCACGAAGGTTGCAACGTCTATTGGTGAAATCATATTATGCCCGACTCTTAGCAGTACGGCGAGTAACCCAAGATAATCAAGGCAAGAAAACGGCTGGAGTCGATGGAATGAGAGCAATCTCATCAAGACAAAGGTTTGAACTTGTTGAGAATATTAAGGGAAACCTCAAAGCAAAACCACTGCGACGGGTGTGGATTCCAAAACCTGGTAGGGATGAAAAACGCCCTCTAGGAATACCCACAATCCAAGATAGAGCCAGGCAAGCCTTGGTTAAGTCGGCACTCGAACCTGAATGGGAATCGAGATTTGAAAGCACAAGCTACGGGTTTAGACCGGGCAGGTCAGCCCACGACGCAATAACACGAATTTACCAGGGTATCAACAAAAGTGAATATTACGTGTTAGATGCAGACATAGCAAAATGCTCTTACCGTGAACCATGAATACCTACTGACCCAAATTCATTGTCCAAGCAGTCTAAAGAGAGACCTGAAACAATGGCTCAAAGCGGGCGTGCTAGATAACGGTGTATTCGAGGATACAGAAGCAGGGACACCCCAAGGAGGGGTCATAAGTCCACTCCTAGCCAACATCGCACTGGATGGCATGGTTAGGTTAATTGAAACAATGTATCCTAAAAAGAAAAACGTGGCTCAAGCCACAATAATCAGATACGCCGATGATTTTGTAGTAAGATCTCCATCACTAGAAATCATTGAACAGTGCAAAACTGCAATCTCCGAATGGTTAAAACCTGTAGGATTAGAGATTAAACCTGAAAAGACTCGAATCTGCCATACGCTCAAGCCTATTGAGTATGATGGTAAAACAGAAGAGCCCGGGTTCGATTTTCTGTGATTCAATATCAGGCAATATCCGGCAGGAAGATATAAATCTGGAAAAACAGGTGGGGCAGCAAGCCGATTAATCGGTCATAAAACCCACATTAAACCCAGCAGCAAAGCAGTTAAAGCCCATACAGAAGTGATTAAGGGTGTAATCAAACAACATAAAACCGCACCCCAATCAGCCCTGATTAGCAAACTAAACCCAATCATAAGGGGATGGTCGAACTACTATTCAAGGGTAGTCTCAACAGAGACATTCGTTAAACTAGATAAGACAATCTGGTTAATGTTACGGGCATGGACAGTTTCAAGATGCGGAAAGGCAAGTCATGAAAAGTTAAGAAACTACTTCCACAAGGGAACGGTTAAACTTAGCAATGGGAAAGAACGGCATGAAACTTGGCTATTCAAAGCAAAAGATGGATTTCAACTATGGAAACATAGCTGGACCCTGATTGTCAGACACACCCTAGTGCGCCCCGACGCGACACCATACGACGGAAACTGGACTTACTGGGCAACCAGGAAAGGACAAGCAATCGACACGCCAACAAGGGTAGCTAAACTACTCAAAAAACAAAAAGGCAAATGCGCCTGGTGTGGACAATACTTTACCCCATCAGACTTAGTTGAAGTAGACCACATTATACCTCGAAACCACGGTGGAAAGGATGAATATAAGAATCTTCAACTACTGCACCGCCACTGTCACGATGATAAGACGGCGTTAGACAACGCCAACGCTGTATCCCTAACAATGGAGCAATCAGACTAGGAGCCGTATGATGGGAAACTATCACGTACGGTTTTGAATGGGAGGGGATGGAGGTGACTTCATTCTCGACCCCTAATCTATCCTGATGACTTCAAGTCCCGGGTTCCGCATTGGGAAAGAAACCCGGTTTGGCTGGGGGAAGTTGGGTTACGCTGCGCTTCACCCAACCTACATACTGGGGGAAGTTGGGTTGCGCTGCGCTTCACCCAACCTACTAAAGCGCACAGGCAACCCGAAAACCGCAGCTGAAGTAGAGGAGGTCTGAGCCGCCCCTGTCGCGGTTGGCACAACGGCAGACTACTGGATTGAAGAGCCACGAACCGCCACGCAGCACCCTTCTTTCTTGGCTTTCCAAAAAGTTGACTAAATATTCAATAGGTTTTTGATAACGAATATCGTTGTCATAATCCCACACACCACCATCCGAAGGCGCACCATTGTAGCTATCATGCCAGGGGTCAGCGCACCATTCCGAAACATTTCCGTGGATATCATACAAGCCAAAGGCGTTGGCGTTTTGAAACTGACCGACGGGGGTGGTTTGTCCGCGGTAGGCTCCCAGGGGTCCTGAGCTATAGGTGTGGTTGCCATCGTAGTTGGCGAGGTCCGTCGTCAGGGTATCACCGACATGAAAGGGGCTAGTAGTTCCGGCGCGGGCTGCATATTCCCACTCCGCTTCACTGGGTAATCGGTAGGGTTTGCCGATTCTCTTCGAGAGGCGATCGCACCACTCCATTACATCATACCATGCAACCGATTCAACGGGAAGATTTAATCCTTTAAAAGCTGAGGGGTCTGGGTTCAGGTCCCGTTGGAGTTTGGGGAAACTAGCCACTTGTCGCCATTGTGCTTGGGTAACGGGATATTTCCCCATGAGGAAGGGTTTAATCGTGACTTGGTGTTGGGGTCTTTCCTTATTTAGTGAACTTCCAGCTTCACCACTCGGCGCACCCATTTTAAAGGTTCCCCCCGGAATTTTTACCATCTCCAGAGTCACCCCATTTCCCAGGTCTTCGATAATACATTCAGCCTGACCGCGACTGCGGTTAATTTCTTGTCCCTTTGAATTGACCGTAACGATGTCAAATTCAAACTTCTGGGTTGGGGGTTTTTGACCATCAGAAGATGGCTGTAAATCTTCCAAAACTTCGGCTACAGATTGATAGCGTTTTTTAAAGACTGTCTCAACCAAACGGTCTAATATTTC
>NZ_JARPLU010000213.1:0-6793 GCF_032349615.1 Limnospira sp. PMC 1279.21
GACCTGATTAGACGCTTCACCTTGGCAACCATATTGGAAGTCTCGAAGGGGGGCCAAAAAATCAGGCTGTGTTATGGGATGGCCAGGGATGCGACCCAATCAACCAAGGGGTTGAAGTCCTCACCGGGTAGTCCCCACGCCCATTTCAGCTCTATTTCATACCCGAAGGTCTCGCACCATACTTGGTATTATACCGTATTGCCGTAAAATATTAACCTAATTTGAGATTAAATCATGCTCTCAAATGCTCGCGAGCATACCGATTCCTAGCCTTGTGATAGTTCTGGGACTGAGGTTTTGCTCCTTTACGAAACTTTCGAGATTTCCGCCTATTCGCACGATTAAGCTGCTTTTCAGCTTTTCTGTAGAACTGAGGTGCCTCTATTACACTGCCATCACTGGTGGCTATGAAATATCGCAGTCCCATATCTATCCCAATAGCTTTTTGACTGGGTTTTGTCTGCACTCGACAATCTGCTTTGATGCAGAACTGAACATAGTACCCATCCGCCCGACGGACTAGCCGAACCCGCTTAATTTGTGATTCGTCATAATGGGCTAAATCATAGCTACCAATCAAGCGCAACTCGCCGATAGCAAAACCATCTGTAAACTTAATACGCTTAGGTTCAAGTAGCTTCCAGCCAGAGGTTTTGTACTCTACTGAACGAGAGTGTTTCTTAAACTTAGGATACCCTACTGGCTTGATGCCTTTCCTACAGTTCTCAAAGAACCGGCTAATTGCATTCCAAGCGCGTTCTCCTGCCGCTTGACGAGCCATCGAGTTGAGTTTTCTGGCAAAAGGAAATTCCTCAGCTAACTCTTTACAGAGTCGGCTGAGGTCGTACCTGCCAACCCCTTGGTTATCCATCCAATAGCGCAAGGCTTTGTTACGGATGAATTGAGCCGTCCGAATAGCCTCGTCTATGGCTAAAGCTGGTAGCGGTTTGGTTTTTGCCTTAAACTCAAGTACAATCATGCTGTGATGTTAGCACATCTAGCCTAAGGCGACTAAAGTCGCCGTTGTTTTTCATCCCCGCGCTGAAGCAATGGGGCTTTCAAATGATCGTGCTAGTTTCGTAAGTTTTTTCAAAGAAATGCTCATGACTACATTAAATACTCAATATATTTTAGCCCTGGATTTAGGCACAACAGGCAATCGGGCGATTTTGTTTAATGCTGAAGGTTCCATCGCAGGTCAGGCTTATAAAGAACTTACACAACATTATCCTCAACCTGGTTGGTTGGAACATGACCCGCAACAGATTTGGGAAGATACGTCAGAGATGATGCAACGGGTATTTCGGGATACGGGGATTTCTCCGACCCAAGTGCAAGCTATTGGTTTGACGGTGCAGCGCGAAACCTGTATGTTGTGGGATAAGACGACGGGAGAGCCTCTTCATAATGCGATCGTTTGGCAGGATCGCCGCACGGCTGCTAAATGCCGAGAATTAGCCGAGCAAGGAAAGGCTGAGGAAATTCAAGAACGCACAGGATTGGTGGTTGATGCCTATTTTTCGGCAACTAAATTGGCTTGGTTACTTGACTGGGTAAAACGAGAAAAGCCCCATGTTAATTTGGATAATGTCTTAGCCGGAACTGTGGATACCTGGGCGCTATGGAAACTTACGGGGGGAAAGGTTCACGCTACAGACCACAGCAACGCCAGCCGCACTATGTTAATGAATTTGGATCGGGGTGATTGGGGTCCGGTTTTGCTAGATTTGTTTGGTATTCCTCGCCATATCATGCCGGAAATTAAACCCAGTATCGGCTTTTTTGGTAAAACTGACCCGAATCTATTGGGGGTGGAAATTCCGATTACGGCTATTTTGGGAGACCAGCAGGCTGCTTTATTTGCTCACGGTTGCGACCAGCCGGGGATGTTGAAATGTACCTATGGGACGGGATGTTTTTTGATTTCTCAGACTGGGGAGATTTTGACGCGATCGCATAATCAACTTTTGTCTACTATGGCATGGACTCAACAGCAGGGAGACCGCCCGATTTCGGCAAATTATGCCCTGGAGGGGGCTATGTTTACCACCGGCGCTTGTATTCAATGGCTGCGAGATGGAATTAAATTGATTGATTCGGCGGCGGAAACTGAGGGATTGTGTCGCCAGGTTCATGATACTAATGGAGTTTATTTTGTGCCAGCCCTCAGCGGTTTGGGAGCCCCTCACTGGGATATGAGTGCTAGGGGTGCTTTTATGGGTATTACTGGCGGTGTACAGCGACAACATTTGGTGCGATCGGTTTTGGAGTCGATCGCTTATCAAGTCGGTGAGGTCGTGGAAGCTATGAATAAGGATTGTCAAACTTCTATTTCTCTGCTGAAGGTTGATGGCGGCGCTTCCCGAAATAATTTTTTGATGCAGTTTCAAGCCGATTTGTTGGGTATTCCTGTCGAACGTCCCGCCATTTTGGATGCTACCGCCCAAGGGGCAGCTTTTGGTGCGGGTTTGGCGATCGGTTTTTGGGATAGTTACCAGGATTTGATTTCTCGCCGCCAAGTCGATCGCATATTTGAACCCGGAGGAGGCTCCGCACAGGCGCGCGATCATTTTATTATGTGGACACGCGCCATCAGTAGGGCTAAAAATTGGGTTGATTAAAAATCCCTTTTTTATCATAAATATCCGATTTTGTCAACCTCCTATAGGATTAATTTTGACTAGATGGCGGTTGACTTTCTGCTTTTATTCAATCTTAGGAACCTGGGTATTTTCAGCGCGAAAAAATGGCTTTTCCTCAAAACCAAAAATAGCAGCAACTATAGAGTTAGGAAAACGTTGGAGGTATTGATTATATTCTTGGACAGTTTGGTTATATCTTTGTCTTTCAGTAGCTATGCGGTTTTCTGTCCCAGCTAATTCATACATAAGACCGATAAAAGCCGGGGAATAACCCAGTTGGGGCTGGCTGACTACATACTGATTAAATTGCCCAATAGCTAAATTCATTTCATCATTAGCTACTAATTTTTCCGATGCAGAATTGGCTTGTAAAAACTGTTCCCTCGATTCAATTAACAGGTTAATAATTTGCTGTTCGTGTTGTGCTTGCGCTTGAGTTACAGCTAATAAATTCGGAATTAAATCAGCCCGCCGCTGGAGTTGGTTTTCTACTTGACTCCAGGATGCTTGGGTTTGCTGATACCTGGCTGAAATTAAATTATAAGTAACAATAGTCCATAATACCGTTACTACTGCGAAAACTATCCCCCCTAATGTTAACCCAGATTTAAGTTGGGTGGCTTTTTGTTGGGCGATCGCTTCTAGTTGGCGCTGTTTCTCAATTTCGGCGATCGCTTTTTCGATAAATTCTGGCGGAATAGAAACCTCCGCACCCGCTTCCTGGAGTTCGGCGATCGAATAACTATCAATAGCTTCCTGATACAACCGAGAAGCCACTTCTAACACTTCTGGCGCGAGTCTTTCGGGAATATTGCTATCAGCAGCATCATTCATCAATCTTCCTCTCCCCAAAAATTAAGTTTTCTTAAAGAATTGCTCCTCTGCTGATTGTAGGTCCTTATAATATCACATAACTTGCTGATGAGTTAACCTGGAATTATGAAAATTAACAGTATCCAGCGCTACGGTCGCATTTTAGGAGTATGGTGCTTAGGAATTCTCTGTTTTAGCATCATCCTGATATCACAGCCTTCCGTCAGTTATAGTCTCACTCCCTCAGAAGTTCCTAATCCTCAAGAAGTATATGGGGGATGGGTGACAGATATGGCGAATGTTCTCAGCAATGAAACAGAAGACCGATTAAATCAGATGATTTTTGAACTCGAAGAAAAAAACGGGACCGAAATTGCTGTGGTGACAGTTCCTGAAACCGGGTCTTATCCTTCCCCTAAAGCCTTTACCACTGCACTATTTAATCATTGGGGAATTGGTAAACAGGGTCAAGATAACGGTCTTTTATTTTTAACATCTGTAGGCGATCGCCGTGTAGAAATTGAGACCGGATACGGTATTGAGAGAGTTTTACCTGATGCGAGAGTCGGGCGAATTATTGATAATCATGTAGTTCCTTATTTAAGAAATGATAATTTTAATGATGGCATTTTAGCCGGAACTCAAGCCTTAATTCAAGCCGTAGAATACCACGTTTTTGATGCCAGCCTTCAACCCCCTATAGATATCCCTAATTTAGTTTGGTTTTTGACAGGTTCAGCCGGTTTATTATCATGTACTTTTTATAATTTAGCCAGCCGTGAAGCCCAAAAACCTATTTTGGTTAAGCCTGGAGACTATCAGCGGATTACAACATTTGACCCCAGTGAAACTGGCGCTTATACTTATGTCCGCTTAGGTATATTTTGTGTATTATTTGCCTTAACTGCTATCCCCGTATTATGGATGTTGTATCGAACCCCACAATTAGCTCCATTTTCAGGGGTGGCTCTGATAGCTATATTGTTTATAATCCTGGTGGGTAAAGCGTATAAAAAAGCGTATAAAACTATCTTAGTATCAATGACCACAATTAATCAGCCCACCACAATTAATCAGCCCACCACAATTAATCAGCCCATCGGTTCAGCAATTGGCAGTATGGTATTAACTACTATGGTATTTATTGTTTCCATAACTATGGTATTACCTATGGTAGTTATTTTTTCCATACATTTCTTTGGGTGGTTAATATACTATCAAGAATCATGGATTGGCATAATTAAATCGGGAATAATTATCACATCTCTAATTAGTTTGATTGGCTGTTTTACCATCAGTTCTCAACTCATTGAATGGCGTTTTAAGAAAAACAAAAATCAGCGTTCATTCCGTCCTGTTTATAATACTGATTCACAAGTTTTCCTAGAACCCTTAGAAACCGCAGAACTCCAACCCCTATTAACAGACCATGAACAGGTAGCCGCCAAACTCGGAAATGTTAGTTTTGAGGCGTGGTGGAGTCCTGAAGTAGGCGCACTGAGTCGCGATACTATCTATCTAAAAGCCTACGTTAACAAGCCCAGCCATTCAGAATGTCCTATTGGTAAAGAATTAACCGTAACCAGCACATCACAAACCGTCGTCTCACCCACTCAATATAGTACAGGACTCCTACGGATTACCTATCAATGTGAATGTTGCAACTACAATACAAAAACCGACCACACAATTCCCAGCTTATCATCATCCTCCAGTAGTGGTGGAAGTAGCGGTAGTAGTGGTGGCAGTTTTGGTGGGGGTAGTAGTAGTGGTGGGAGTTTTGGTGGGGGTAGTAGTGGTGGGGGTGGTGCTGGTAGTGACTTTTAGGAGGCTTTTAATTAATTTATGATGCTTCTCCTCCCACAACCACATTACGGATACGCAAACTAGGACCACCGCAGCCTACAGGTAGCCCATTTTGACCTCCTTTTCCACAACCTCCCGACTCATCCCAATAGAAATCATCACCAATTTCCTCAATATCTGCCAAAGTGGTAAACACATTACCAGATAGGGTAACATCCCGGACAGGTTCCGCTAATTTTCCATTGCGAATCATACAGGCTTCTCCAGCACTAAAAGTAAACATTTCGCCGTTAGTCATTCCCCCCAACCAATTCCGTGCATAAACCCCCAATTTAATCTCACTAAACAAATCCTCGACGGGAGTATTTCCCCGTTCAATCCAAGTGTTAGTCATCCGTACTAAAGGGGGATAATGGTAATTTAAACAACGAGCATTTCCGGTGGGATTTTCTCCTAATTTACCAGCAGTTTCGCGGGAGTGTAGCCGTCCGACTAATCGCCCATCTTGGATTAATTGAGTTTTAGTAGCGGGGGTTCCTTCATCATCATAAAAATAACTACCCCGATGTCCTGCTGGGGATGCACCATCAAAAATTTGGAGGTTTTTCGGCCCAAATTCTCGCCCTAAAGTCATGACTTCCAAGAGGTCAGGATTTTCGTAAGCCATATCTGCTTCTGAAAGATGCCCAAAGGCTTCATGAACGAATAAACCGGACAAAATTGGGTCAATAACTACAGTGTAAATATTGCCCCGGACGGGAGGTAAATTAAGAGAATTAACAGCCCGTTTGGCGGCGCTGCGAACCTGATGTTCAAGTTGGGTTAGGTCTTCATAGGCTGTTCTGGAACCTGTGGTTTCTCGTCCGGTCTGGACGGTTTCTCCGTGGCGCGCTGTGGCGGCAAAACGCATTTCCATATCTACCCAACCCTGTTCTAGTAAAGTCCCCTCAGAGGTAGCTAGGAGCATCCGTTGAGTGCTATCATTATAGCTAACAGAAATGGTGGTGATTTTGTCATCAACACTGCGGAGAATTTCTCCATAGCGATCGCATAATGTCTTTTTGTCCGACAGGGGAATATGACGAGGATCGGAACCGGTCAGCGGTAAAATATAGCTATCTTCAATAATCGGAATTGGCGCGAGGATAGTTTCTTCAGTACCAATTAATCGCGCCGCCATAATTGATTCTTGAATCCGGTCTTCTAGCTTAGATAAATCATTAAAACTAGCAAAACCCCAACCGCCTCGATAACAAGCGCGTACCTGTCCCCCTAAAGACAAACCCTCGCTCAAAGTTTCAATGCGATCGCCCCTTAATAAAATATTAGTTTCCTCTGATTCCTCAATTCGGATCGCTAAATAATCCACCCGATGACGATAGCGGGTAATTAAATCCTGGACTATAGTTTTGACATCTGCAAAGGTAGTGTTCATAATAGATAACAATATTGATGAATCAGTAGGTGTTACTATAACATTATTAGAGTCATATCAACCCATTGGCCAGGGTTCAATGAATTTCCGATCACCT
>NZ_JARPLU010000214.1:0-6727 GCF_032349615.1 Limnospira sp. PMC 1279.21
GGCTGACATGGAAAACTTGACTGGCTTCTGTTTTGGGCATACCGTCTAGTTCAATGGCATCAATAACTTTTTGTCTGAGGTCGTAACTATAGGGGGCTGGCATTTTGGGTCTTCTTAGTCATCTCGTCCTCTCCATTATACGTCCTAACTTTCCTGTCTGGTGCTATACATTGCCCTCACCCTAAATCTGGATCCCAGATACATTGCCCTCACCCTAAATCTGGATCCCAGAGGGGAGAGGGACTTTGAGAGGTAATTAGTCCCTTAATAAATTGCCCTCACCCTAGGTCTCTCTCCTAGATACATTGCCCTCACCCTAGGTCTCTCTCCTAGATACATTGCCCTCACCCTAAATCTGGATCCCAGAGGGGAGAGGGACTTTGAGAGGTAATTAGTCCCTTAATAAATTGCCCTCACCCTAGGGCTTTCTCCTAGATACATTGCCCTCACCGATACATTGCCCTCACCCTAAATCTGGATCCCAGAGGGGAGAGGGACTTTGACCGGAATTATTCATAGTAGCGTCCTCGCCACTGGGTAGGTCTTTGGGTAGCGGAGAGAAAGAGGCGGAAAACAGCGAGGGGGTCAGCGAGGGGAGATAGCCAGAAGACCCATTTAGCTTGTGCTTGGCTGAAATTATATGAAGAAGCGATCGCACCGGACAAAGCGACACGGATAATAAAGAGGAAAGCATTTAAGCGCCATAGACAGGTAAATATAGGGTTATGGTGGGGAGAGAGTAACCCCAAAGCGAAGCCGATAGTTAACACAAACAGGGGTAGACCCTGACAGCATAATAGGAAACCGAGATCCGCCCATAGTCCCGCCCTAGAAGAAGCATCCTTTAAATCAAGCGATCGCCCCCAGCCAGACCAAGTATCCATAAACCCATCATACATCCGCACCTTCAGCAGCGCCGCCCCATCCCAAAACCCGACGCGAAAGCCTTTTTTAGCAGCATTTCTCGCCAAAGTCACATCATCACAAAAGGAATTTGATGCGGTGGTGTAACCATTCAACGCTTCCAAAACCGCACGGCGACACAAAAAGCATTGGCCATTAGCCATAACCCGTTCCGGGGTCATAGGAGCCGTATCGGGGGGGCCAAATCGATAGACGAGGGTAATTAAGAGGGCAGGTTGTAACCACAATTCCCCAGGGTATTTAAGGATAAACTGAGAGGATAGAGAAATCAGGTCATATTGAGAATTTTCTGCCGCCCTAACCAAGGCGGCGACCAGTCCGGGTTGAGGTTGTGTGTCTGCATCAATACCCAAAACCCATTCCGAGGCGGGGGAAGTGTGTAAAAAGCCAGTATGTAAAGCCCAAGGACGACCTACCCAGCCGGGAGGTAAGGGGTCATCGGTAGTTAAGCGGAAACGAGGGTCGCGCTGGCTTTGGGCGATGACCATATCTGGGGTGGCATCGACTGAGTTACTATCAACAATGATGATTTCGCGTACTTCATAGCCTTGGAGGGTCAAACCTGATAAACAAGGACCGAGGCGGGTGGCTTCGTTGAGGGTGGGGACAATGACGCTAACTTTACCCAATAGGTCTGGGGTGGGGGGGGCTATGTGTAATTGTGGGCGACGCTGTAACCCTCGAAATAGGCGGGAGAGTAAAATCGCGGTGGCGGGGAGTTGTAGGGAAAGTATTAACAGGGCTAAGGCACTGATACTCTCGTAAGTGGATAAGTTAAACAGGGCTAGTAGACCAGGGCTGGGGATGAACATAAAGGGGAAACGCACAGGAATATATGTGGGCGGTTTGTGATTAACTGACGGAAGTTAATCGGAAATGCGATCGCTATTAGACCAGTTTTCCCTATCAATGGTCAAGTGAGAGCAACTATGGGGTTTGGAGGAGATTAAATCAACCAGCCTCGCCAGTCCATAGGAAGGTTAGGCAGTAGCCACAACCGCCACTACATCCAGGGTTAATCAAATGCGGACGAAAGGACTTGAACCTTCACGTCGCGAGGACACTAGAACCTAAATCTAGCGCGTCTACCAATTCCGCCACGTCCGCTTATTTGCCAGAATTCATAGTAACACAGATGAGCGATAAAAAAAAGGGGTTAGGGGAAATTAATTTTTGACAGGTGGCTGGGGTAGGTGGAGGAGGTGAAACCCGCGACTGTGGGAAAGGATTACAATATTTATCACCCCCCAGTAGCGGACAGGGGTTTTTTATGGTTTCATACTTCGGATAACTACTTATGTTTAACCAACTGATACGCCTGGTGCGCCGATTTGGTCAATGGTTGACCCAGGTGGGGAATAAGTTACTCAACTTGCTGAACCCTCCCCCACCACCGCAGAGGTCAAACCCTCCCCGACTCCCCGACCATGAATATGAATGGTTATTTCGACAATTGCTGACTAAGGTAGGTCAAGGTTGGAACCGCGACCAGGTGATGGGTTGGCTGCGTCGGAATGAATACCGGGTTACCGAAAGCCAATGGCGGGAATGGTGTCCCCGGTTTCAGCATAGCGCTAAAGACCCAGAAATCTCCCGGCAGCTATCATTATTACACAAGTTAAATTGTGGCGCAATTTCCGAGATAGCCGCTTATTTATTAGGGGAGACACCGCCAGAAACTCCCCCCGAAACACCACCCCCCAACCACCCCCCAACCTCGCCGACTGATTCTGATGCTAAGAAATGGTTTTATGATGGAGTACAACGATATAATAATGGTGATGTGCGTGGGGCTATATCCTCCTGGGAAAAAGCGATCGAATTGAAACCGGATTTACATGAAGCTTGGAATAACCGAGGGATGGCGCTGAAGGATTTAGGAGAGTATGAACAAGCGATATCCTCCTTTGACCAAGCCCTAAAATATAAACCGGATTTACATGAAGCTTGGTATAACCGAGGGAATGCGCTGTATGATTTAGGAGAGTATGAACAAGCCATATACTCCTACGACCAAGCCCTAAAATATAAACCGGATTTACATAAAGCTTGGTTTAACCGAGGGAAGGCGCTGTCTGATTTAGGAGAGTATAAACAAGCCCTATCCTCCTATGACGAAGCCCTAAAATATAAACCGGATAAACATGAAGCTTGGAATAACCGAGGGTTGGCGCTGTATAATTTAGGAGAGTATGAAAAAGCCATATCCTCCTTTGACCAAGCCCTAAAATATAAACCGGATTTACATGAAGCTTGGTCTAACCGAGGGTTGGCGCTGTATAATTTAGGAGAGTATGAAAAAGCCATATCCTCCTTTGACCAAGCCCTAAAATATAAACCGGATTTACATGAAGCTTGGTCTAACCGAGGGGTGGCGCTGAAGGATTTAGGAGAGTTAGAAAAAGCCATATCCTCCTACGACCAAGCCCTAAAATATAAACCGGATTTACATAAAGCTTGGTTTAACCGAGGGAAGGCGCTGTCTGATTTAGGAGAGTATAAACAAGCCCTATCCTCCTATGACGAAGCCCTAAAATATAAACCGGATTTCCATGAACCTTGGTTTAGCCGAGGAAATGCGCTGTATCATTTAGGAGAGTATAAACAAGCGATATCCTCCTATGACCAAGCCCTAAAATATAAACCGGATGACCATGTAGCTTGGTATAACCGAGGGAATGCGCTGTCTTATTTAGGAGAATATAAACAAGCGATATCCTCCTACGACCAAGCCCTAAAATATAAACCGGATTTACATGAAGCTTGGTCTAACCGAGGGGTGGCGCTGAAGGATTTAGGAGAGTTAGAAAAAGCCATATCCTCCTACGACCAAGCCCTAAAATATAAACCGGATTTACATGAAGCTTGGGCTAACCGAGGGATAGCGGCTGGAAAATCACGCCGCACCACCCCTTTTATCGTACCTGATATCAACTCACCGAGACTCTCAGAAATCCTGCACAATCCTAGTTTAGACTTACGCGATTATCCCGGAGAAATTGCTAGTTATCAAGAGGGTTTAAAACATTGCCCCAAATCCACCCACCCCACCGCCTGGGGATTTTTACATCATGTTATCGGTCAAGCGCGTTATTTGCGAGGTAAATTAGCCACAGCTTCTCACCGAATAACTGACGAATTTGGTCAGCCACAAACAGCCAGATACTATTATCAACAGGCGGTGGAAAATTATCAGGAAGCCTTGACCGTTATCACCCCTGATGCTGACCGGGAATTATATTTAACTATTGTCCTTGATTTAATTGCCGCTTTGTGCAAATTAGGAGAAAAGCAGTCAGCCAGACCATGGCATCAACAGGGTTTCGCCACCCTACAAACTTGGATTAATCAAGTTTATCATCAACACCATTCCCTAACCAAGACGGTTAGCCTATCTACCCCTGTCAACCCAGAAGATGAAACCCCCCAACTTGTGCCGGGAAATTTCGGGGAATATCAGTCTATTCCCGCAGTCAAACGGCTGAGGGCAAAATTTAGTTTATTCTATCGTTTTGCCTTTGACTTTGCCAGCCAAGACGAAAACTGGCATCAAGCCTTAGAAGCCGCAGAATTAGAAAAGAATATCCATTTAACTTGGCTGTTATCCACCGCTTCTCAACCCATTGAGATTAGCCCCACGGTAGCACAAATTAACGCCTTGCTTGACCCGGAAACCGCCATGATTTATTGGTATTATGGCAATGATTCTTTGATCACCTTTATCCTGACGGGAGACGACCTGACCGCTATACCCTTATCGGCTTGGGGACAGCAAGAAATGGCAACTTTCATCAAGACTTGGCATCATGATTATGAGAATTATAGTCTCAAAAAGACCTCAGATAATCAGACTTGGAAACAACGGTTAACCGACCATATAGATACCCTGCACAACCTGTTAAACATCCCGGCAATTACGGGGCAATTACCCGAACAAATTAGGCAGTTAATTTTAGTTCCCCATCGAGACTTGCACCGTCTGCCTTTGGAAGCGTTATTCCCCGACAATTTCATCATCACTCGTTTACCCAGCGCCGCTTTTGGTTATGGTCATTCTGCCTCGCCAACCCTGAATCCTAACTCAGGAGTTTCTGTGCTGACTGTGGGTTACCCGGACAGTATCGGCGCGAAAAATCTGCCTTTTACGGAAACGGAAGTGAGTGCTATTGGTCAAATTTTCGCAGGGTATAATAGCCGCCACCAAGGGATTATCGATACCCAAGCGACTGAGGAAACTGTGATATCAGCTTTCGGGCAAAATCACCAAATTTTTCACTTTAGCGGTCATGGGGATTATAACCATGAAAACCCGAATTTGTCAAGTCTTTTGCTATCGGGTTCCCAGCGTTTAACGGGAGAAAAAATAGCCAGTTTATCGCTGACTTCCTATAGTCTGGTGTATCTAAATGCTTGCGAAACGGGTTTAACGAATATGGAAACCATTGAGAAGGAATATGTAGGGTTAGCCAGTGCATTTCTGCGGGGGGGAGTGTCTCAGGTGATTTCCAGTTTATGGCTGGTGAATGATGAATCGGCGGCGGTATTGGCGATTAAGTTTTATCAGGAATATCTAGGGGGTGAAACGGCGGCGATGGCTTTACATAAGGCGAAAAAATGGTTACGCTGTGAGGCGACCTGGGCAGAAATTGCGAAGGTTTATGAATCCTGTTTATCACATCCTTTGAGTGAGAGTAATCAGGGAATTTTAGCCAAGGCTTTAGGACGGATTGAAAGACAGGAAAACCCGGAAGTTATGCCGTTTTCTGATGTTTATCATTGGGGGAGTTTGGTGATTTCGGGTTATTAAGCTAAGGGGGAGTCACTGAGTCCCCTCGGTAGGAAGTGACGGGAGTGGTCACGGACGGGATAAATTAATTATCAAATGGGTGTATACAGATGACGGAGACTGTGGTAGAATTTAGGAGTAGGCGAATCAACGAAATCGTCGAAGTCGCCTGAATCTCTGACGGCATCTTCCACCCTCATAAATTAATCAGCTATGACTCCTAACGATGAAGTAACCATAACGGCATTGATTCACGCTTTAGCGCGTTTGAACAAAAAGTTGCCAACCAATGTGTGTAATCAATTGGCAGCGATTTCCGATGTTGCTAATAATACCAAACAATTAGAGGCGATCGCCATGAATTATACAGACTTAGCCCTATTATATAAGGAGGAGTGCGATCGACTAATGGCTGAGGGAAGCGATCGAAAAAAAGGCTATCTACCGAAATTCGAGCGTGATGATTATAGCAAAGAATTAAGCAATCTGGCGGAGGTAGCGGAGGTAATTTTTCATTCTCCCGACCCGGTAAATGCCTCCAAAGAAACGCTAAATCCTTCGGTAGTTGGCAAACTAAAACAGTTTTTCAGACAACTATTGAAGTGATATCCATCTATTAACTGAATGTACCCCCCAAAAGAAATGACGCTGCAACTGTTTCTACGGGAAGGGTTAGGACAGACCTGAGAAACCATGGATATGGTGACTTAACGCCAGAAAATCCGCACCGCGAAAACCCAGAAGGGGAAATTAATTTGTGACAGGTGGCTGGGGTAGGTGGAGGAGGTGAAACCCGCGACTGTGGGAAAGGATTACAATATTTATCACCCCCCAGTAGCGGACAGGGGTTTTTTATGGTTTCATACTCCCGATAACTACTTATGTTTAACCAACTGATGCGCCTGGTGCGCCGATTTCGTCAATGGTTTAAGCAACTGATGCACCTGGTGCGCCGATTTCTTCAATGGTTGACCCAGGTGGGGAATAAGTTACTCAACTTGCTGAACCCTCCCCCAT
>NZ_JARPLU010000215.1:0-6705 GCF_032349615.1 Limnospira sp. PMC 1279.21
GTCTTCTTAGTCATCTCGTCCTCTCCATTATACGTCCTAAGTGTTCTGTCTTGTTCTATATTACAGCCCAGTTTTTTCGCTCTGGGATGCGCTAGGGCGGGTTTAGACATTGTTGAGAGGGTTTTTGAGCAAAAACAATTTGCTTTTATTGAGTCGGCGCTGGAGTCCCTCACAGAAGAGTTGGGAGGCTGTCGGGGGGAAATATTGGCAGCAATTACCGACGGGAATTATAGCTTTTCTGAACAGGTACAGTTACGAGGAAAGGCGATCGCTTTAGCCGTAAAATGCGCCCATGCTGCGGTGACAGTATCCAGCGGCGCGGCTAATTTAATTGATCATCCCGCCTCGCGGGTTTATCGGGAAGCCCTATTATTTACCGTTTCCGGTCAAACTCAAGCACTAATGCAAGCTACATTAGAGAATTTCCAGAATTGTCAATTCTCCATTATTTGGCTTCCATCCAATTTGTCCCGGCGTGAATATCTACCACCAACGGAACTGATAAAAATAGACAATTTTCCATGGTGGATTTAATTTGATGTTGGAGTTCCTCCCATTCTGATAAGGGAACCTCAAAGACCAGTTCATCGTGAACTTGTAATAATAGTCTGGCTTGGTAGTTTTTGAGAATTTCAGCCAGTTTAATCATCGCTATTTTAATAATATCAGCACTTGAACCCTGAATAGGTGCATTAGCGGCGGCGCGTAACATTTGTTCATCTTGGTAGTTAAGGCGATCGCGATCGCGTCCTTTTAAACTTTCAAAATAGCGCCGCCTCCCTAAAATAGTTTCCACATAACCCTGATTAATAGCCGCCAACTTTTGCGATTCCAAATACTCAAACACTCCCGGATATTGAGAGTTAAACCTATCAATAAACTGTTTGCCAGCCGTAGCACTTACCCCCACTTCCCGCGCAAATCTTTGGGAACCCATACCATAAATAACCCCAAAATTTATAATCTTTCCTAAGCGCCTTTCATCCGCTGTAATTTCATCCTTATCAAACAGCAATTGAGCGGTCAAACTATGTACATCTTGATTAGTATTATAAGCCTCTATTAACATCTTTTCCTGGCTTAAATGCGCTAAAATCCGTAACTCAATTTGAGAATAATCCGCCGACACTAACAGCCAGCCAGACTCAGGAATAAATGCTTTTCTAATTTGGCGAGAAAACTCCGTGCGGATAGGTATATTCTGTAAATTCGGGTGGGAAGAAGACAGACGACCTGTTGATGTAATCGCCTGATTAAAGTCTGTATGAATGCGACCCGTATCACTTCGCACCAACTCGGGTAAAGCATCCACATAGGTAGATTTTAATTTGGATAACGTCCGATATTCCAGGATATAATTAATCACGGGATGGTCATGTTTTAACTTTTCTAAAACCGTCGCATCTGTAGAATATCCGGTTTTAGTCTTCCGGCTTTTTTTACGGTCTAATTGTAGCCGATCAAATAACAACTCACTCAATTGTTTGGGCGACCCTAAGTTAAACACTTCTCCGGCGGCTTGATGAGATGCTTTTTCGAGACTTTCCAAGGTCTCACCTAACTGCTTTGATAGTTGATTAAGGTAGTCTGTATCAATCCTAATCCCCTGAAACTCCATCCCGGCTAAAATCGGTTCTAGGGGTTGTTCTACCTGTCTCAATAAATCATTTAATGGTGGTACATCTTTGAGGATATCCTGCATTTTTTGGGTGATTTGAAAGGTGGTAAAAACATCTAAGCCGCAGTAATTGGCGACGGTGTTAATATCTAAATCCGCAATAGTTTTGCCTTTGGGGACTAACTGACTATAACTCTGGGCGACTATTCCTAAATCCGGTAAATATCTTAATGATAAATCTGTCAAATTGTGGGATGATTCAGGATTGATTACATAACTGGCTAACATAGTGTCAAAAACTACCCCTTTTAAGGTAATTCCTTGACTCCGTAAGATTAAGCGATCGAATTTGGCATTTTGCAAGGTTTTCGGGTAGTTTTCCGACTCTAAAATCGGACGCAAAGCCGGCAAAACTTCCTCTATATTTAACATTTCCCCCTGGGTATGATTTAGGGGAATATAAGCCAGGTCGGATAATTCCGAACCCCAACAACAGCCAATTCCTACTAAGTTCGCATCCCTCGGTTCTAAGGATGTAGTTTCTGTATCCCAGGCGACTGGTTTATCCGGGTTAGTATGGGTTTTTAGGCGATTAACTAATAGGGCTAAGGCTTCGGGAGTTTGGATGATTTGAGGATGAATAGAATTGGCGATCGCTTTAGTTTCTAAGGCGGTATCCTCAGCACTAAAAAACCACAAATCATCATCATCATTATTCTCGGAACTATCCTCGGAACTATCCAACTCTGTGGGATAGCTTACTTCCGAATTACTTGAGTTAATCTCCACATCAACTAATCCCTTAAATTGGGATTGAAGCTGATGGATTTTATCAATAAATACTTGAAACTCTAACTGCTGTAGTAAAGGGATAATTTCCTGGCTATCAAACCCCTGTAGTTGGCAATCTTCCCAGTTAATATCTAGGGGGACATCACAGATAATCGTCGCCATGTTTTGAGAATGATAAGCCAATTCTTGACCCTGTTTAAGTTTATTGGCGATCGCCCCTTTGATTTGATTGACTGATTCATAAATACTATCTAAGGAACCATATTCCGCCAATAATTTAACCGCCGTTTTTTCCCCAATCCCTCGGACCCCCGGAATACAATCAGACTGATCGCCACACAGTGCTTTATAATCAACCACCTGTTCTGGTTTAATACTTAATTTTTCATAAACCTGGGGGGCGGCAAATTCCTGGGGACTGCTACCCTTCCCATGGCTTAAATGTAAAACCGTAATCTGTTTTTGCTCATCAATTAGTTGAAATAAGTCTTGATCACCAGATAAAATTTTGACCTGATATCCGGCGGCGCTTCCCCGATTTGCCAAAGTTCCCAAAACATCATCAGCCTCGTAGCCAGCCACCGAAAAAATCGGTATACGGAAGGCTTCTAATAATTGTTGGAGGTTATTGATATCCTGAATAAAATCTGCCGGGGTTTCGGCGCGATCCGCCTTATAGTTAGCATCAGCTTCATGGCGAAAAGTGGGTTCAGCCCGGTCAAAAGCGATCGCCACTAATTCCGGTTTATAGATGTCGATAACTTCCAGTAGAGATTGAAGAAAGCCAAAACAGACACTGGTAGGAATTCCTGTAGAAGTTCGCAGTCCCCCGCTGCGACTTTTCCCGAAAGCATAGTAAGCGCGAAAAGCCAAGGAATGGCCGTCAATGAGGATTAAAACCGGAGAGTTAGAAGACACGGGCAAGCCTTTGTGTAACAATATTTTGGTAGATATTTATAATACCAGGGGCGGGTTAATCAAAAAAAACACGGGTCAATCCGAAATCGCCATTAACCAGACCCCCAGATTTGATTATAATTGACAGCGGTAGGAAAAGGTAACTCATGGACTGGCTGGAATTTTCCGATAATTGGGTGTTAATTCCCCCAAAACCCAAAGCGATCGTACATTTTCTCGGTGGGGCGTTTGTAGCATCAGCCCCCCATATCACCTATCGTTGGTTATTAGAACAACTAGGGTTGCAGGGATATGCCATCATCGCTACACCATTTATTAATACCCTTGATCATGGAAATATGGCGCGTGAGGTATTATGGACCTTTGAGGACGGCTTAGAAGACCTATTTGCAGCCCAGAAACTGCGGCGGCGGGGGTTGCCAATTTATGGCATTGGTCATAGTATGGGGTGCAAGCTGCATCTACTGATCGGGTCCTTGTTTGAAGTCGAAAGGGCGGGAAATATTTTGATCTCTTTTAATAACTATACCGCCCGACAGTCAATTCCTTTGGTAGAACAGTTATCATCCGTGATTGATGTGGAATTTACCCCGACCCCACAGCAGACCAATTCCCTAGTTGGCGATCGCTATCAAGTCCGGCGTAACCTGTTGATCCAATTCAGTAAAGATAACATCGACCAAAGTAGCGGACTCTATCAAATTCTCAACCACAGATTTCCTGGACTGGTGACACTTCAGCAGTTGCGAGGCGATCATCAGACCCCCCTAGCCCAGGATATCAGTTGGCCACGAGGAGAATCATTTAGCCCCCTAGACGCGATCGGACAATGGTTTAAACACGAAGTCTATAAAGACCTATACCAACTTAGACGGGAAGTCCTACAATGGCTTAACCCTCTCAGTCCGGTGAAAAATATTTGATGATCACTAAAGAGTTTCTGTGAGGATCACACCGCCGATAACTAAACTTGTCCGCAATATCTCGCATTAGCATCAACCCCCGCCCTCCCGGTGAACCTTGATGGGTTTTCGATGACATCTCTAGCAGTTTTTTATCTAAATCAAACGGTTGACCGTGATCAAAAATGCAGATTTCAATACTATTGTTAAACAGACTGACCTCGATCTCAATAGGAACATCTACAGCCAGTCCCTTGTGCGCGTGTCGCACAGCATTGGTAAATCCTTCTGCTAATGCCAGTTGACAGCGCAGCCAGACTGACTTAGGAATTGATGGTGGCTGTAATTTGCCAAACCATGTTAAAACATCTGCCAACATATCCAAACTGGTTTCCGTTTGCAGGCAGAATGTAGAAGGGATAGGTTGGGAACCTTCAGATTTAATCACTTTTCGATAGGTGCGATCGTCGAGCCATCTTGTAATTAGACTATACTCTATCTTGAATGTTCTGTATAGGATTAGTTCATTGTCATCTAATATAGCCATCCCCGGTGAGATGCTCTGGGTGATCCTAATGGTTAATGATAACTTTGCTTGACCGTCCCTCTAATTGTTTAAACTCAGCGCCCATGTTTAAAATTTTAGTGATTGATGATGATACCATAATTCGAGAACTGCTCAAAAGAACACTCAAAAAGCAGGGTTATGATGTGGTGGTAGCTAGTAATGGCGAGGAAGGCATAGAAAAGGCTAAAGAATTGCGTCCGGCTTTGATGATTTGTGATTGGATTATGCCTCGGCTGACCGGAATTGAAGTATGCCGACAAGTTAAGGCTATGCCGGAATTATCAACTACTCAGTTTTTTTTACTTACTTCTCTGACCGCTGTTGATGATCGCGTTAAGGGTTTAGATGCCGGGGCTGATGATTTTCTGTCTAAACCTATTGAGATGAATGAGTTATATGCTAGGGTGAGAGCCGGTCTGCGACTTCATCAACTTAGCCAAGATTTACAAACTCAAAAACAGTTATTGGAAACTGAGTTATCCGAAGCCGCCGAATATGTGCGATCGCTACTTCCTGAACCCCTGGAAGAACCTGTGCGTATTGAGGCAAAATTTATCCCCTCTCGGCAATTGGGGGGAGACTGTTTTGATTATTGTTGGCTCGATGCCGACCATTTATCTATCTATTTATTAGATACTTCTGGTCATGGACTTAGGGCGGCATTGCCCTCGGTTTCCGTGTTGAATTTATTGCGATCCCGTGCTATCCCTAATATTAACTATTATCAGCCTAGTGACGTATTGCGATCGCTTAATACTACCTTCCAAATGACCTATCAAAATGATAAATATTTCACCATTTGGTATGGCGTTTATAACCGCATTTCCCGACAATTAACTTACTCTAGCGCTGGGCATCCTCCCGCCATTCTACTATCTGGAAAAAACCCCAATAATCTACAATTTCAACAATTAAAAACCCCCGGAATGCCTGTAGGTATGTTCCTAGAAGCTGCCTATATTGACGCTTCTTGTCACGTCGAAAAAAACAGCAACCTTTATATTTTTAGTGATGGAGTCTATGAAATTCATCAACCCGGTGGTAATATTTGGGGAATGGATGCCTTTATTAAACTTTTAATGAGAAACAATAACTTTCAATCCGGGAGTTTAAATAACATCTTAGAAGCCGTCAAAACCATCAATTTTGACCATCCCTTTGAGGATGATTTCTCCCTTATAAAAGTTAGTTTACCCTAAAAAATATGTGATTATTTGGCATGAAAAAATATCATATTTTGATGGTTATAAATTTTGATAAAAACCGTTGAGCCTGCATAATATCAACATCAATTACACAGACCCAAATATCTATCCCAAAACCAGTTTTTTATTTCCCAAAACCCCGATTAAAAATTCAGAGGATGATTGGCATAACTAGCCGAGGTAACTTTGTTTTTTCTCAAACTCCTGTCGATTTTCAAAAATTGGTTGAAACACTCGATCCATACTGGTTAGTTCAAACAGAATTCTAATCTGTTCATTAATCGAACAAATTACCAATTTACTATCTGCCGCTCGAACCGTTTTCAGAGCCAGTACCAGAGCCCCCAGACCAGAGCTATCCATAAATGTGACATCCTGAAAATCAATCAAGATGGTTTTAGCTCCCTTTTCAACTAACCTAGAAATATCCTGACGGAATTGGCTAGCTTTAGTACCGTCTAAAATACCTTGGGGCTGTAGGATTTGAACATCAGAACTCATATTCTTTTGAGATTGAAGCATAGAAATGACTCGCCATATTCCGCTAGTATAGCCTGTGAATGCGTCCTCAAGCCAAACTCTCCTACCCAAACAACAATTATAGAGGCTTACAGCCCAATTAAGGCTCTCAGAGACAGAATTTCACATCTGATACATTTACGCGACATTTATCCGGCTATTGCCTGACAATGCGACGATAGC
>NZ_JARPLU010000216.1:0-6704 GCF_032349615.1 Limnospira sp. PMC 1279.21
TGGGTTTGACATATCTGGCAATAGGTTTATCCTCAACCCTTCTCGCTTATTATACTGTATTGCCCTAAAATATTAACCGAATTTGTGATTAAATCATGCTCCTGTTGATCATAGCAATCCATTAATCATCAAATTTGCGCTATCAACTCTAGCGCCCTAAATTACCGGGAGGCTTGTTAAATCGATGTTTGCCAATCCTACACTCGTTTGGTTGCTGGCCGGGGCCGTGTTATGTTTGATGGAGTTATTTCTTCCTACGGCCTTTGTCGAGTTTATGATGGGCGTAAGTGCCTTGGTAGTGGCTGCGATCTCTTTGATCTTGCCTAATGTTCCCATACAAATAGCTCTCTGGATGATATTATCCGTGGCATCTATAATGGTAATGCGCCGTTTATTGCCACACCGTCGGGTTGCTATCCTGGAAGAAGCAACAGAGGCTGAAACTTTGACGGAAATTTTGCCGGGACAAACCGGACGGGTAATTTATGATGGGATTTCTTGGCGGGCACGTTCCGAGGGAGAATATGCGATCGCTCCTGGACAAAAGGTCCTGGTTGTCAATCGAGAAGGAAATACCTTAATTGTCGTTCCTGAAAAGTTAATCAATTCCTAACTACTTGATTGGTCAGAAGTCTATCCTGGTCAAGCTGTAGAAATATGCTCATCCGAATTTAACACTAGAGGAAAATCAACCATGGAACAGCTATTTTTGATCATTATTTTACTCTTCGGTGGCTCGACACTGGCAGGTTCTGTCAAAATTATTAATCAGGGCGATAAAGCCTTAGTCGAAAGCCTCGGTAAGTATAATGGCCGTACCTTAGATCCGGGTTTAAACTTTCTTGTCCCTTTCTTGGATCGGGTGGCTTATCGGGAAACTGTCCGGGAACAAGTCCTTGATATTCCTCCCCAAAAATGTATTACCCGCGATAATGTTTCCATTAGCGTTGATGCTGTCGTTTATTGGCGGATTATGGATTTGGAAAAAGCCTGCTATAAGGTGAATAACCTACAGGCTGCTATGGAAAATATGGTGCGAACCCAGATCCGTTCCGAAATGGGAAAACTAGAACTTGATCAAACTTTCACCGCGCGCACAGAAGTTAATGAAATGCTATTGCGGGAATTGGATATCGCTACTGACCCCTGGGGTGTGAAAGTCACACGGGTGGAATTGCGCGATATTTGCCCTACTAAGGCGGTAATGGATGCTATGGAATTGCAGATGTCTGCGGAACGACAAAAACGCGCTGCTATTCTGGCTTCCGAAGGAGAACGAGAATCTGCTGTTAACTCCGCTAAAGGTCGGGCTGAGGCGCAAGTTTTAGCTGCTGAAGCTCAACAAAAGGCTGTGGTACTCGAGGCTCAAGCACAACGTCAATCTCAGGTTCTCAAAGCCCATGCGACGGCGGAAGCTATCCAAATTCTAACTAAGACTCTCCAAAGTGACCCGGAAGCACGGGAAGCCTTGCAATATCTGTTAGCCCAAAACTATATTGAGATGGGAGCTACTATCGGTAATAGTGATAGCAGCAAGGTCATGTTTATGGACCCGCGATCTATCCCCGCCACTCTCGAAGGTATGAGATCTCTGATTTCTGATACCCCTAGTTCTTAATTCACTGATCCCCATCGACGATTCAGATATGCACACAATGTGGTTTTTGTCAAGACTCCTAAAAATGGCGATCGCCTTAGTCCCGCAAAACTCGTGCATCGTGAATTTTTAATTTTGGTCGTAGAATAATCCTAACCCCGACATAATCGGGGCTTTAGGCTTTTTTTTTGCGCCTAGACACAAGAAGCCCTTGGTAACGATTTATCCGATGATACCATAACCCCTATAATCTCGTCAACTATTTGCGAGATATTTTCAATTAAATTGTATTAATTCTTAACAATATTTTGAAATTTAAATCCATTGAGTCGTAAAAATTAGCAAAAATTATATTTGGGGGTATTTGAGGACAAGGGATAATGGATAATTGATAATGGATAATTGATAAACGATTTTAGTAAATAGATGAATTCTGAATCTTGTATTTTTCTCGCGGGTGCGAGTCGGGGTGTAGGTCGGGAAATTGCCAATTGTCTGAGGGGAGGACAAGTAAAGGTTAGGGCATTATTACGATCGCCATCCAGCGGACCAGAACTCGAAAGAATGGGGATTGAAATTGTCATGGGAGATGCTCTCGATCTGGCCGCCGTTGAACAGGCTGTGACAGACGGGCCGGCTATTTCTGCCATGATTAGCACCATTGGCGGTTTACCGAAAGACGGTCAAAGGGCTGATTATTTGGGGAATCGTAACCTGATTGATGCAGCCGTGAAAGCTAATGTAGGAAAATTTATCCTAATTTCCTCCATTGGTAGCGGTCAAAGTGCTGTAGCTCTCCCTCCCCAGGCTATGGAAACCCTGAAATCAGTCTTGATAGAAAAGGAAAAAGCCGAGGAACATCTGATTAATAGTGGCCTCACCTATACTATTATCCGTCCGGGAGGGTTAAAGTCCGAACCAGCGACGGGAAATGGTGTGCTAACGGAGGATTACCGAGTCGCGGGAACTATCCACCGCGCTGATGTGGCGGCTTTGGCTTGCGCCTGCTTGCACTCGGATCAGGCTAATAATAAAATTCTCTCAGCTATCGATCGCCAAATGGCCTATGGTCAAACAGATTTTGAGGTTTTGGATATATAATCATCCTTGAAAATCAACCAATATTTACTTGTTTGAGGGTTGGGGACTGCATATTGGGATCGCCACTGTTCAAAGGTAGACGAATCCAAAATGTAGTTCCTGCTCCGGCGGTTGATTCAAACCTAATCGCGCCGCCATGAGCTTCGACAATGGATTTGGCGATCGCTGTTCCTAAACCTGTTCCTCCCTGTTTTCCATAGGTGACAAAGGCATCAAATAGATGTTCTTGAATAGCTTTGGGAATACCCGTTCCGTTATCTTTAACCATAATCACCCCCCAATTATCTTGAGTGGTAGCAGTGATGATAATCTTTCCCTGTGAATTAGGAAAGGCCTCCACTGCATTGCTGACCAAGTTCTGTAACACCCGTATAATCTTGTTAAGGTCAGCTAGGACGTAGATTCCGTCAGGAATATCAATGACCAATTCTACATCAGAGGAGTGTAAATAGACTCGGTTTAACTTTTCAAACTGCTGTATAATCTCCTCTATAGCCACGGGTTTTAAGAGCAGGCTGGTGCTTCCCCGACTAAATTCTAGGACTTCTTCAGCCATTCCTAACATCCGTTGAATTTGCATGGAAATTAGATCGCACCATTCCTCGGTTTCTTCGTCCGGGTGTAGTTCCCGAATCATGGAACTAGAAAGCTGAATACCTGTGAAGGGGCTGCGAAAATCGTGTACAATGGTGTTGACCATTTCCCCCAATAGTTCCATTTTCTGCTTGTGAACCATTTGGTTGACATACTCGTTGGTGGTGTTTCGCAGTTGTTGGGTAATATAGCCGAATAGCTTGAGGACTACTTGACCCTTTGCGTCTTGGAGAATGGTGATTAGGTTATCCCGTGAGATTTTAGCTAGGGTAGCTCCCCCTAGTGTAGCGATCGCTCTCGCACTGCGTGGCTGTCCGTCTAAGACCCCAAATTCACCAAAAAAGCTATTGGGTCTAGCTACTGTTACCACCTGATAGCGATCGCCTCCTGTGGACTTACTAAACTCTACTTCCCCCGTTAGCACTAAATATAAGTAGTCGGGAACTTCGCCTTCTTCAAAAATTAGGCTTCCTTCTGGGTAGTATTCGACAATAGCCAACTGACAAAGTTTATCCGCCTGTTCTGGCTCAAAATAGCTGATAAACTGATGGGATAGTAAATCCATGAGTATGCACCTGCTCTGCCATTGATATAATAATAGGGTTATCCATTTTGATATACTAAAACAATTTATGCACTTTTCGTCAATCCTGTTTTAGCTGTCATCTATCTCCGTTAAACTTTTCTGGGATTAATTATGACATAGATAGCACCTTATCGACTCTTAATTACTATTAATATTTGTGACTTTTTGTGACTCCAGTTCCCTCATTTGATTGTAAAGATTCTGGGATTTATGGTTGATAGTTTCGCGGGTGTTTCCCGACAATTCTTGTGCCGATGAGTTGATTTCACCGCGCCGAAAGAAGTTTTGATATCCGCCGTTTTCCGCAAATCCTAGAGTTTGGCTATCTCCCTGCTGACTGAGACTTTTAAGTTGCCGGAATTGTTGATTAGTGACGGCAATTTTAGCCTGAGATTCTGTGATATCTAAATCCATAAAATTGCAGGCATTTTTGAGGAATTCAATGGGGTTATTATTTAGGGATTCATAGCTGACAAATAAAAGGCGATCGCTGTCAGTTTTTGCAGCTTCTAAATAACTGTTAATATGACCACACCATTGATTGATTAAATTCAGACAAAACTCATCTATCCCCGAGTTATTTTTCCGAAACTTAGGCGACCTTAGTTGATAGTGATAGTAGGAACAAAGACAATCAGCAGGATGTCGAAATAGGTAGATAATTCGATAATCTGAAATTAGGTCGAATGGTTCATGGGTTTTAATAATCCGAAACGGAATTTTAATCCGAGGGTTGCGATACCAGTCTTCAATATCAACCTTATAAACATCTGGGATCACATTACCTCCTGGCTGTGTTGTTTCCCCCCCCAATTGTTTAATTACATCACTAAGTAACAATCGCATCCAAGTATTACCAGAACGTGGATAGGAGGCTAGAAATACATCTGTCGGTCGAAAATACCATTGATTTACTTGGTATTTATATGCTGAGGAAAACATCATATCTAAGTGAGATATATGAACCGATGTCACCGATAATATTTGAGGTTTCAGGTGTGAGGTTTGGGATATTACCGCCACCAAAAACCCCAGAAATATGGGAATTTTTACGACACTTATTTATGTCGAATATATTCGTAAATCGACAAATACTGAGTAGCTGGATTTGACCATGAGTAGTCATATTCCATCCCTTGAATTGCCAACTTTTGAAACTCTTTGGGATAGTGATACCACAAGCCGATCGCTCTATCTAAAGCCGATTCTAGTGCCTGACTATCAGTTTGGAAAAACACATAACCATTGCGTTTTTCTTCTTCATGACAGTTGTCATAGTCTCGGTCAAACACTGTATTGAGTAACCCGCCAACCCCCCGCACCACTGGAACTGTCCCATATTGCAACCCAATCATCTGAGTTAAGCCACAAGGTTCATAATTGCTGGGAACAATAATAATATCAGCCCCGGCGTAAATGAGATGGGAAAGTTCTTCATTAAAACCAATTTCGATATGGCAATCAGGGTTATGATTTAGATGATTTTTTTCATGCAAAAACCAGTTGTTAATTGCGGTTTCCGTTGCCGAACCTAACAACACAAATTGAGCTTGGCGATAGAGGGCATAATAAATAGCATGGTGGACGAGATGAACGCCTTTTTGTTGGTCTAAACGCCCCACATAAGCAATTAAAGGTTTATCCCCGTGACCCAGCCATAATCGCTCTCGGAGTGCTTGTTTGTTTTTGGCTTTTTCCGTAAAGGTATCAGCATCATAATGATGGGGAATATAGCGATCGACTCCGGGATTCCATACTTCATAGTCAATGCCATTGAGTACCCCCCTGAATTTATGTTGATGTTCATGAATGGTATGGCCCAAACCATAACCAAAATCGCCATAGTGTGCTTCCCAAGCATGGTGGGGGGAAACTGTGGTGATGAAATTAGAATAGACGATTCCGCCTTTCATCAAATTTAGAGCAAAAGGATTAAAGGGATCTTGGAGGCGATCGTCAGCGAAATAGTAAGATTCCTTATTCAGACCGGTAGCCCACAAAACATTACATCCCGCAATGCCCTGATGTTTAAAGTTATGAATGGTATAACAAACCCGTTGATATTCCATGCCATGATACTTGTAAATCTCGAACAGTAGCACCGGAACTAGGCCAGTTTGCCAGTCATGACAGTGGATCACATCGGGCCGTTTGTTAGTCAGCAACAGAAACTCTAAGGCTGCCTTACTGAAAAAGGCAAACCGCATATTGTCATCATTGCAACCGTAGTAGCAGTCGCGATTGAAAAATAAGTCATCCGAATGGGGGTCTATGAAAAAGCATAATCTGCCATAAACCCAGCCACAGTAAACATCACAGTGTATCGCTGCACCATACCAAGGGACAACTAAATCTCGGTAGGCTTCGTGTAGTCCCCAAATATGGTCATAACGCATACAATCATATTTGGGTAGAATTATCTCTACTGCATGGCCCCGCAGTTCCAACTCTCGGCTGAGTCCGTAGACTACATCACCCAAACCTCCCGCCTTGATTACAGGGGCGCACTCAGAGGCAATCTGTACAATGTACATCTTCACTCCTCTCGTAACAAAAGTTTATGTTCTATGTTTCCTATTGAATCAGGAAAAAGCACCGATCGCTCACCAATGTAGTTTATGACTGATACATTTACGCGACATTTATCCGGCTATTGCCTGACAATGCGACGATAGCACTATTACCCGTTAAGGTAACAGAGGCGGTATCCCGCAAAGCTTTTAGAAAGATTCCAAAAGCACCGTTCCAGTCCCTGGGTAGAGTGAACCCGCACTCAGGACATCGGAACACTTTTGAGCCACCTAGCTGGGAATGCATCTGACCACG
>NZ_JARPLU010000217.1:0-5144 GCF_032349615.1 Limnospira sp. PMC 1279.21
AGCACGGTTTTGAATGGGAGTTGGGAAAGGTGACTTTCCTTTCGACCCCTACCAATTGGGGCTATTTTATCGCTCATGTTTCTGGCTGCTAAGTTGGCTAAAAAGGTTAAGACTGCGCTGCTTCTTTCCCCTCTCGCACCCTAGCCACTAATAAAGCCTTATTATAGACAATTTCTGGGCGTTCTCCCTCCGCTGGCTTCGGGATTTCATCCCCTTGTTGAGCCATGTGAAGGCGCACAGTTATTAACTGTTCTGTGATTTGATGCTTGTTACACCAGCCTTTAATGATTTTAGCCAGCTTTAAGGTTTTATCCTCGGCGGCGGTCAATTCGTCTTCTAATGCTTGTAGATTTTCCGACAGTTGCGGGTAATTTTGGGGGTCGGTTTTTGCTTGTTCCAGCCAGGTCAGGAAGTCTTCAATAATTTGTAAGAAATCTGACGGAATGCGATCGCTCATGGTACAATCTCCTTAGATTAGAAAACCCTGTTTCTGGCAGCATTTAAGCTGTCTTACCTCATTTTAACACAGAAACCCCCCTTTTTTACCACTTGGTTTTGGCTGTGGCTTCTTGGGTTGGGTTCCGTGTTGGGTTCCGGTTGGGTTCCGTGTTGGGTTCCGTGTTGGGTTGCTGGTTGGGTTCCGTGTTGGGTTCCGCTGCGCTTCACCCAACCTACAATTCATTATTAATTGTTAATTATTCATTATTAATTATTGACTGCGCTTCACCCAACCTACAATTTATTTGAGGTTGTTCTCGAACTTCTAAAAAGTCCGGCGTAAACTCAGATAAGTTATTCCACCAATTGTTATCAAAATATCCCTGAGAATCAGAGTCTTTTTGTGGCGTTTTACCCTCATCAGCTATGACCTGATTAATATAGGCTAAAACCTTAGCTAACTGGGATTCTGGCAGGGTTTCAATGGCTTTAATTAGTTGTTCTCGGGCTGTCATCTGTTGTTTACCTCCAATTATCAATTACAATCGCTGGCTGTTGGGTTGCTGGTTGGGTTCCGTGTTGGGTTCCGCTGCGCTTCACCCAACCTACCCTATTGTAACTCACGAAGAATTGACAACCCATGCTATACTCATACAAACCCCAATGATGCCGCCACTCACATGAGGCTAGTTAAATGGACTCCACAACCCAAATCACACTCGAAACTATCAAAAACCTTTCTATTGAGGATTTTTTGAGCTTATTAAGACAAAAAGAAACTTTAATCGTGCAAGTTTCTACCCATGAAGTGGTGAGAATTAAAGCCAGCCTAGAACTCCCACCTTTACCGAAACTTGATGGTTATGTACCCCAAGGGTGGAAAGACGCGATTTACCATGAGTAACCCCGATTTAGTCTTTTTGGATGCGGGAATTTTTATTGGGGCGTTGCTAAGTCAAGATCCGCGTCATTCCGAAGCTCGTCCTATCGTTGAATCTGCTCGATGCGGAACCCTGCTCGCTTGTACTTCCGTTGGAGTATTGAGTGAAGTTTATGCAGCTTTAACTTGGACTGGCTCTCAACCTCCCCACCCGCCCAAAATCGCCAGTGAAGCCGTTCGTCTTTTGGTTGAGAAACCTTCTCACATTGTAGTTTTAGAAACCAACTTTCAAGCCAGCATGAAAATGCTAGAAATTGCCGCCTCTCAAAATCTTACAGCCCGTCGAATTCACGATGCCAGACACGCTGCTACCGCTTTAGTTGCGGGGGTATATAAAGTCTATACTTACGACCCTCAAGATTGGCGGTTATTTCAGCCCTATGGAATTCAAATTGTTGGTCCTGACTCTGTTTATTCGGGGAATGAGTCATTGCCCCTTTAACTAATTGGGCGATCGCTTCACCTAACCTACAATTCATTAATTGTTCATTATTCATTATTGACTGGGTGTTGGGTTGCGCTGCGCTTCACCTAACCTACAATTCATTAATTGTTCATTATTCATTATTGACTGGGTGTTGGGTTGCGCTGCGCTTCACCCAACCTACAATTCATTATTAATTGTTAATTATTAATTATTAATTGATTACAAGCCGATCGCCACAAAAGCAGACCAGTAACGGCGCTGACTAAACGGACGACTTTCATCATAGAACATTAACTTCAAATCGATTTTATCACACTCCTCTTCTGTCATTTTTAGACCATCAGAACACCACTTTAAAAACCCCGCCGCCGAAACCTCCCTTAGCCAATTTTGTGCCTTATGTAACGCCATCACGACCCGCGCATCTTTCCAAAATTCATAATAGAAACGAATCGCTAAACAAGCCGTCGCGAAATCATCCACACACCATAAACTACTCACTACCGTCGGAGTTCCCGCATACAAAAATCCACTCGCTAACCCAATATATTCATCCGTTAATAAACTCCCCATCAGTCCCGTCTCACAAGCGGAAAGCATCACCAGACGACAGGCGGGAATGTCTAAATTCCGATAAATTTCCCCTAGGGTTAAGCCTTGCTGTCCCGTGTCGAAGCGGCGACCATCCCGGAGGGTCAGGGTCTGGCGTTCTTTCTCCGTGGGGGGAGATTCGGGGGGTGCATCCCCTGCCAAAATAATAGCCGAATTGAGGGGATTTTCGCCGTCAAAGGCTCCGTGACAGGAAAAATGAATCAGATGACTCTCGCGCAGTTTCTCTAGGGTTTCCAGGTGATTGAGGGCGGATTTGGTCGCGGCTTCCTGGCTGAGGATATAGCAGTTGGGGTCGAAGTAGGGGCGGATGAACTCGACCTCCATTTGGGCATAGTTGAGGTCTTTGGTGGGGTTCTGCACGGCGAAGAATTGGGGCGCGGTGGCGGGTTGGGGGCGGTGGTGGAGGTAGTCCAGGATTTGGCAACTGGGGGCGTAGCTGACCCCTTGGCTAAAGCGCTCCAGTAACGGGGTGGCGGGGGCGTTGAGGTCAACGGATAAGGCGTGGAGGGGGAACAGGTGCAGGTAGAGGTGGGGAATCAGAATCAGCCGTTGACAAATCGGCGGCAGGGGTGCGATGATATCCGATAGGTGAAGATATTCGGTGAGGTCATCTAGGCGATCGCCTAGAGCTTGATACCAACTCGCTTGGCGGTAGTCGGCGAAGTAGGTTTGGTTGAATTGGTCGAGGCGCTGGCGTTGGTCGGCGCTGTAGCAGTGAACGTCGATATGGGGGCGGTCTTGGTCTAGGGTGACCGTGAACGCCCAGGCTCCCAAGTTCGGGTCTTGGGGGAGATACCATTCGATGAGAGCCGTTTCCGGGGTCAGGAGTTGGCGAAAGTCGGGGAGTTGGGGGCGCACGGTCTGGAAGGCGTTAAAGGCGGGGTCGTTGATTTCCGCCAGCAGGGTTTGCCGTTGTTGGATCAGGCTTTGCAGGGGAGTGGTTCCCCGTGCCTCGGTGGCGGTGGCGAGTTCCAGGTTTGCCCGGATTTCCCGGCTTCCCGGTGTCCCGGTCTTCCCGTCCGTGGGGTTCTCCGTGGGGGCGAAGGATTGTTGCAGGGCGGCGATTTCCCGGTTGAGTTGGCGGTATTGTTCCTGTTGTTCGGGGGTGGCGTTTTTCGGAACCAGGTCGGCGCTGGTGAGCATTTCCATCAGGGTGCGGGACTTACTGCGATCGACCGTCAGCAGGGCTTGCTCGTAGCGTTCCAGGTGGATGCAGGCTTGTATCATTTTGCCATAGAGGGGCAGGGCATCTTCCATGATTTGCCGTTTCGTGTCGGGGGAGGTCGCCCAGTCCCGGCTCTGTTCGACGGCGCGGATGGCGTTGTCGTAGCCTTGGATGGCGATTTCCCAGTTTTGCAGGTCATAGCCGAGGTTGCCGAGGTTGCGTCCGGTTTTGAGGCAGTAGAGGGGGAAGGAGGAGGGGGTGAGGACTTCTAAGGCGGATTGGAAGCAGCGAATTGCCGACTCGATATTGTCCGCTCGCTCTCTTTGAATGCGGTTATTGTAGGCAATCCCCAAGCAAATTTGAGTCGTTGCCCAATATTCGGGAAATGCCGTGCGGGTGAAAACTTCTAAGGCGGCTTGTAAGGCAGTGATCGCCGACTCGATATTGTCCGCTCGCTCTCCTTTGATGCGGTTACTGTAGGCATTCCCCAAGTTTATTTGAGTCCTTGCCCAATCTTCGGGAAAGGCGGTGCGGGTGAAGACTTCTAAGGCGGCTTGGTAGGCAGCGATCGCCGACTCGATATTGTCCGCTCGCTCTCTTTGAATGCGGTTACTGTAGGCAATCGCCAAGTTATTTTGAATCCTTGCCCAATCTTCAGGAAAATCGGTACGGAAGCGGCGAATCGCTTTCCCGATGATATTGTTGGCTCCCTCTCCCCAAATGCGGATTTGGTAGGCAGTCGCCAAGTTATTTTGAGTAGCTGGCCATTTTTCGGGAAATGTCATGCGGCTGTATAATTCTAAAGCGTCTTGGAAGCGGCCAATTGCCTCCTTGATGATATTGTTGGCTCCCTTTCCCCGGATGCGGTTACTATAGGCATTCCCCAAGTTCATTTGAGTCTTTGCCCAATCTTCGGGAAAGGCGGTGCGGGTGTAAACTTCTAAAGCCGCTTGGTAGCCAGCGATCGCTTCCTCGATATTATCCCCTCGCTCTCCTTTGATGCGGTCTGAGTAGGCATTCCCCAAGTTCATTTGAGTCCTTGCCCAAGATTCGGGAAATGCCGTGCGGGTGTAAACTTCTAAAGCCGCTTGGAAGTAGCGAATCGCCTCCTCGATATTGTCCGCTCGCTCTCCTTTGATGCGGTCACGGTAGGCAAGTCCCAAGTTCATTTGAGTCGTTGCCCAATATTGGGGAAAGGCGGTGCGGGTGAAGACTTCTAAGGCGGCTTGGTAGCAGCGAATCGCCTCCTCAATATTGTCCGCTCGCTCTCCCCGGATGCGGTTACGGTAGGCTTCTCCCAAGTTATTTTGAGTCCTTGCCCAATATTCGGGAAAGGCGTTGCGGCTGTAGACTTCTAAGGCGGCTTGACAGCAGCGAATCCCCTCCTCGATATTGTCCGCTCGCTCTCCCCAGATGCGGTATAAGTAGGCAGTCCCCCAGTTCATTTGAGTCATTGCCCAATCTTTGGGAAAAGCCGTGCGGGTGTAAACTTCCAAGGCCGCTTCGTAGCAGCGAATCCCCTCCTCGATATTGTCCGCTCGCTCTCCCCAGATGCGGTATAA
>NZ_JARPLU010000217.1:5154-6506 GCF_032349615.1 Limnospira sp. PMC 1279.21
GGGTGTAAACTTCCAAGGCCGCTTCGTAGCAGCGAATCCCCTCCTCGATATTGTCAGCTCGCTCTCCTTTGATCCGGTTTATGTAGGCAATCCCTAAGTTAATTTGAGTGCTTGCCCAATCTTCGGGAAAAGCCGTGCGGGTGTAGACTTCTAAGGCCGCTTCGTCGTAGCCGATCGCCTTCTCTATATTGTCGGCTCGCTCTCCCCGGATGCGGTATAAGTAGGTCAGTCCCAAGTTCATTTGAGTCTTTGCCCAATCTTCAGGAAAAGCGGTGCGAGTGAAGACTTCTAAGGCCGCTTGAAAGTAGTGAATCGCCGTCTCGATATTGTCGGCTCGCTCTCCTTTAATGCGGTCTGAGTAGGCAACTCCCAAGTTCATTTGAGTCATTGCCCAATATTGGGGAAAGCCGGTGCGGGTGTAGACTTCTAATGCGGCTTCGTCGCAGCGAATCGCCTCCTCAATATTGTCCGCTCGCTCTCCCCGGATGCGGTATAAGTAGGCAGCCCCCAAGTTCATTTGAGTCATTGCCCAATCTTCGGGAAAGTCAGTGCGGGTGCGGACTTCTAAGGCAGCTTGGTAAGCGACGATGGCAATTTCCACATTATTGGCTTGACTGCCTAATGGGAACCCCCAAATATGAACAGCAAAATCATTAAGGATTAGGGCTAAGACTTTATTTTTCTCAATATTATCGGGGTCAAGTTGGGAGTGAAACCATTGGGTGATGGTTTCGGCAAAATTGAGGTCGAGTTTATCTTGGTATTTTTGGAAAATGGGATAATAAACTGCTTTCCCCTTTAACCCGCTTTTTATGGCTTCCAGGATTTCTCCCCAAATTGCTAAATACTCATTCATGGGATATCCCCTCAACAGTGAGGTCGGAGGTTCTGGGAGACTGGGAGGCGAATAATAATAGGATGTTGAGCCTCTGCCATAGATTTTGCCATTTCTCACGCCAACTCGACATGGTTCCGCCTCCCTGAGTCTTGTTTCGGTGTAGTCGGTGCGGTGAAGCCTCGCGCGACCCCAACTCGATTATACCCCACCCCGCGACTCCGAGCAACCGGGTTAATCTCAGCTCATTGGGCATCCACCGCGCAAATGGCCTGGTCGTAGCCTGCGGCGATTTCCCAGTTTTGCGGGTCAGAGCCGAGGTCGCGTGGGGTGTTGAGGCCCTATAGGGGTAACGAGGATGTACAGGCACCTTGTCAGGAAGCGATCGCCTCTTGGATATTGTCCGCTCCCTCTGTGGGGATGGGGTATACTCGGAGAAACCGGGTTTCTTAACCCCCCCGGTTCACAAGTCACGGGAAAAGCGAGCCAAAAGTTCTTCCCGTGATAACTGCCAAAC
>NZ_JARPLU010000218.1:0-6558 GCF_032349615.1 Limnospira sp. PMC 1279.21
GCTATCGTCGCATTGTCCGGGAACAACCGGAAAAATGTCGCGTAAATGTATCAGACAAGTTAGTTGGGCTGATCGCCGTAGGGGTCGATTCAGCAGTCGCATTTGTGGTGCGTCAGGTCAGATTTTTCTGGTATTAATTATTAGAAATTTTTCTGACGCACCCTACCATGAGGTCAAAGAGAAACAATCAGATAGCCATTTTGAAATTTAGCCCCAGTTACAGGTTGACCAGTCAGGGAAGGAGGTAGCAAAATATTACGGCGTTGATCTCCAGCCTCAATAGTCAGTTCAGGACCATATTGGGTGAGTTTGATCTGTTTTTTATCAAATCCTGGTAAAAATAGGGTGACATGACGGCGCGCGACATCAATAGAGATGGAACGCGGGGCGCTGGTGGCTTGGCTAAAGTCCGGTAGGGCTTTGATTAAAGTTTCCCAGTTGGAAGCAGCTTCTGGAATGGCTGTAACCGTCAGGGGGGCGAAGCTGTCAGCCAAATAGCTGGTTTGTTGGCTCTGGTTGAGGAGAATACCACCCACAGTTAAGCCTACCTGTTGAGCGCTTCCCCATAGGTAACTAGCCGTAGCCCGCGCCACTTCATCTTCCGTAGTCACCAGATAAGCACTAACTCGGTTAGGGTCTGATACTGCGGATTTTCCCTGTTCCAGAACATTGCTCATTTCTTTAGTAGGTCCGGCGAAGGTATCCCCAGAGATATCCACACTTAACACCGTACTAGCAATGGGTTGCACAAATGGAGATAGTGCTTTTCCTAAGTCCGAGTCCAGAAATACCTGCCGAAATCTTCGGATGTACCAACTGAGAATTTCTGGCATTCCCAGCATCCTTAATGTTTCCTGGCTGTTATTGCCATCATAGACGATCGCATCATAATCGCCACTATGATCATATTCTCTCAGGGCATTGAGGGCTAGGGCGCTATCCATTCCTGGTAATACCCCCAATTCCTGACCGTAGACGTTTTTAAAAAAGGGAGTGCGTAGGTATTGCGCCTCTAGTGTCTTGAGTTGTTCCCAACTGCTTTCGAGTAAAGCAGCGCACTGGAATTGTACTGCTTTTAGGTTAGTTTCTACAGGGGTGGGTGTCGTAGTCAAAGGAGTTCCCAGTAGCAGGGATGGTCCTGGCCCGCTGTCGGAGGTGGCCAGTAAAACCCTTTTACCTTGGGCGGCGAGTCCTTTAGCGGTGGCGATCGCCATTGTAGTTCTACCTGTACCACCCTTACCCAAAAATGTCAGAATCACAGCCATCAATGATTTCCTATATGGTTGGCGATCGCGCAGTCTAGGTAAAACCCCCCCATGAGAGGCGATATATGCTACCTAAGCCTTACGCGATCGCTCATGGATTAGTTATTTATCCTATCCCAGGAACCGCACCTGAGCCGCTGATCGCGGATAATGGATTGTCATTAAGCATTTTCTAGCTCATCTTCAAAAAACCAAGTCGATAGACTATTTTCAAATTGGACGACAAAACCAATACCACTGCCATCGACCATTTTAAAGCCTTTGACAGTTCCAAATGGATTTTGCTTGAGTTGAGTAACGATATTTCCCGGTATGCGATCTCTAATGCGCCGGACTTTGACTCGTTGACCGATTTCGATTGCCACTTCCAGTGTTCTCCTTGGGTATTGAACCAATCCACAGTTTATCAGTTATCCGGTCCGCCTTTTTAGCAGTTGTGTTGAATAACCAAAGTGTTTAAGCTATTTGTTGGTTAATTGCAATGGACGAAAATCATGGATATTGTCGAATTTTTTGAGTTGAGTGCGGGAAAGTGGTTTTCTCAGCGGACTGTACACAATTTGACTTCCGGTAGCCTGGAGGCGGGTAAATCTAATTTGGTCATGGAAGCCCTTTCCCCTGATGATGCTATTGTTATAGACATCTGCTCCCATCATGGCGTTGACACGGCATTGGTAGCTAAGGGTTTAAAGTTGACTTGGGAAGGGACTATAGAATCAAATCCTGATCAGCAACGAGGTTCGGCGGTTTTGGTTCCCCTAGTCGTCAGCGACAGTCCCCTACAAGGAAAACTTTTGCAGCAGGGGGGCGATCGCCAGACTCAATTAATGGGTCGTTATCTCATGGGTAAGGATGATGTTTTGACTTTATGGCTTGAGTCTGATCAGTTTAAAGCTGAGGAGAGGATCTGGTATTTGATTCCTAATCTACGCCTGCGAACCAGTATTGTTCATTATAGTAATGGATTGGCTTTGGCTTCTTTTTGCTCGGAAATTCGCATGGGTTTAAAGTAAAAAAACATAACCCCTTTAATATTCCCTGGGTAATCAGCCCCTACATCATAATTGACAATTGACAATTGATAATTGATAATTACCCCAGCTAAATGGCTCCCCGTCGTAGAGACAAGCTACCACTTGTCTCTGCTTTGAAATACAGCCCTTTCAGTCATCATGGCTTACTTGTCTAAGTGCCTCTCCCCCCGGGGAGAGGGCTTTAGGGTCAGGGTAATTTTTGAAGCGACTTCCGAACAAACTGTATCTATTATTCATCAGTTTGACTATTTTCGATAATAGCTTGCAATTTGGCACAAAAGTCTGAATAGTGGAGCGTCAGAGTCGGGGTGATCTCACTCACTGGGAGAGATTCAATAACTGGTTTTTCCGGAGCTGGTATTTCGTTTACAGGTGGATTTTCCTTCCCTTTGATTTCTTGTATGGAATTTTCAACAATTTTATAATCCTTAAAAGCATGGGGTAATTTATTGCAAATTAAGCGCTCAAACTCTGAATTAAAGTGATATATTGGCTGATTGCGGCGTTTCCATAGCTCTAGTATTTGCTGGACTGAAATAGATTTATAACGCCCCAAATAGAGAGCTTCGATGACAGCAAGATGCAGCCAATTCACATCATATATTTCCGACCAATTTATAATAATTTGACTTGAGGTTTTTCCCTCTAGATCAAAACTGTAATGATTAAGCAGGACTTCGGCTTGTTCTGCGGGTGATAGGCTCATACGGCTAATCATCAAAAGGGGGTGAATCCCCAGTCCAGTTAAAATCACTAATCCTAAGACTGAAACTTCCCAGTCTTTGGACAGGATTAATTCTGAGGATGACACCATGGGTGCGCCGACTGTATTCTAAGGTAAATTCATAATTTAAGGCTAAACCGCTATCTAAATTAATGGCTGATTCTACACCACCCCTTAACCCTCCATAAATTTGCTGAACTAATCCCAAAGTGAGGATTCTTTGATCTACCATGCGATCGAATAAAAAGGGAGATGCACCATCGATCGCCACTTGAGTATAGAATACACTGAAACCCGTATAGTCCAGATAGCTGCGGGAAAAATGCCCTAGCTGTCCTTGAATACCCACACTACTACTAAGATAGAATTGGGATTCATCCTCAGAATACAGACTAGCCACTCCTCTAGCAATTCCCACCAGACGCACAAAGGGGATGACAGGTCTGGGAGTGTATCTGAGTCCCTCGGAAGCCGTAGCAGGGAGAGCCGAACCATTCCACAGGGGAATTGGATAGATCAGAGTACCAACAGTTTGAAAGCGTTGGCGACTGATGCGATCGTTTTCGCGTTCCGCCTCCAGAAGGTCAAAGCGATCGGTATTCGCTTCTATGGCTTGGTAGCCGGTTTGAAAATTAACATATCCTCCTGATGGTCCGATCAAGATATTAGGTACTGTCAGAACCGCGCCAAAACTACGGTGTACCGTTTGTGACCCCAGAGTTCCGTTAAATATCCGTTCCCGATAGCTATATTCCCCGGTGAGCGTGTAATCTTCTAATGATTGGCGAACCCTTAATCTCCCCCTATAGGCGTTTTCCCCTAGTAGGGGGAAGTCTTCAAAGTTACTAATTTTCAACTGTCCCTCTATAGAGGTAGTCGGGGTAATGCGACCAGATAAGCGGGTGTTCAAGCCATAAAATCGAGGGTCAAGTGGCGATAAACTTTCCGAAATAGCCCGCTGTACTAACACCTGGGGAGCCACTTTTAATTCTAACGGTCCTACTTCAATGGGGGTTAGGTTCCACTGGACGAAATAACCATCGAGGTCTCTCAGGTCATAGCCAAATTCTAGGGGACTCGGTTCCCTTTGGCGACGGTCAATAATAGTGCGATCGCGAAATAGCGGTATCGAGAAACGTTGGTCGAACACTAGACGCGATCGACTTGTCAGCAGTTCATCTTGTAGGGGAGAGATCCGCCTTAATTGAGCATTATCCGCCCTAAGTTCCAATTCCGGGGGCGAAAAAGGGTCATTAGTAATGCGGATATTAGTAGCCTCCCATTCTCCGTTAGGTTGAATATCGATGCGTTCGGCTTCAAACCTTAAACGATTTACAGTCCCCCCAACTTGTGGGAAAGCAGCACCAGTTACCTGGATTTGAGTCTCTCCGGTGGTGGTAACTTCCGTCACTGGTTGCGCTTCCGTCAGGGTATCTGACAGAGACCCGGAAAAAATGGGCGCAGGGGTCAGGTTGGTTGGTTGTTCTATGTCAAAGTCAGAGGCGGTCGATTGGGTGACAACTACTCCTCTCGCTTCGTAGATGACTCCGGTACTACGCACAAAGTTATATTCCATCTGGCTCCCCTGAACCAGTTGTTCCCCCCTTTGTAGGGCGACATTTCCCCTGGCGGCGGTTTGACGGGTGCTAAGGTTGACTTGGGCTTGGTCTGCTTCGATCAGGGTTTCTCTAAATCTGATTCTGACATTCCCTCTAGCCGTGATGATTTGTCGCTGTTGGTCAAATTCCTGTTCGGCGGCTGTGACTTCTACTAAGTCTGTGGGGGGAATTACTGGTATCTCAATCTCCTCTGACGGGGTAGGTTCTGTTTGGGCTAGGTATAGGGGACGATGGGGATCGAAATGTGTAAATTTTTGGCTGCTATTAATCCCGTAACTCGATGAGGAGGCGATCGCATTTTGGGGAAATTCTAATTCCCTTTGTCCAGTGTTCGGAATTAGATACAATCCCGTGTTCCCGTAAATATCTGACCAGTTACGGGTAATGGGCTCACCCAAAAGGGCTGCTGATGATTCGCGCTTTATTTCCGAGCTTGGGCTTGATGGTAGAACGTAGGATGATGGTAGAACGTAGGAGATCGTTTGATTATGCTGTATATATCCTTTTGAACCAGACTCCGGTTGATTCCAGCTCTGATATGAGGGCGGTTGATTGGGGCTTGGGTTAACAAGGGTTTCGATAATCGCTGGTGGTTCAGGAGGCGGGACCGGATAGGGCATAGTTTACTGACAAACTCGGTTCTAACATATTCGCATCATATCAAGTCCGCTTCACGCAGTATATCTACTTATCCTCGCCGGATCTCTTCCGTCACCCCAAACGGCGGGTTTATCAATCTTCTCGCCCCCAGATAGTCGCCGCCGTGGAACCCACAGAGCCGAGACAGAGGACGGGTTTATCAATCTTCTCGCCCCCAGATAGTCGCCACTGTCGAACCCACAGAGCCGAGACAGAGGGCGGGTTTATCAATCTTCTCGCCTCCAGATAGGCTGAACATTGGAACCCGCCCCTACATGATCATCCATTATCCGTAAATGCTCTCGGAACTGGAGGATGAAGAATCTGGACTACTACCTTTCACCCTGGCTTTAGCTTTAGCCGCACTGCGCTTGAGAGCCTGTAAACGTGCTTCATAACGGGCTCTTTGTCGCTTTTTGGGTGTTTGTTCAATTAACGTCTTTAAGGCACTACCAAGGCTCTTGTAGGCGTTGGGGAGTGTATAACCAAAACGAGATGCGATCGCGATCGCCTTTTCATCAGCTTCGATCGCTTCGATAAGGGTTCGCTCCCCATTATTTTTCTGATACAAGCGATAGCCAGAAACTCCACACAGAGCCAGAGCCAGCAATAACAGCAGTCCATCCTGTACCCACAGTTCTCCCACCGCACCCCCTAAACCAATAGCCAGGGCTGCCATTTCCCAGCCATCTCTGGGGATAGTATCATTTTGAATGCGGGCGACTTCGTGCCAAAATAACAGGTTACGCTGGTCTAGGGCTAGTTGTTCCCAGCGAACTAAATCAATTTGAATCTCTACTTGATCTTTGCCAATTTCTTCTGAGCGAATCAATAGCGGGTTAACCTCAATGGTTTTCTCCACAGTTACCCAACTCTGTAATTCAGGGGGTAGCAAACTTTTCAGTCGCCGGAGTTCGCTCATTTCAGATTTGGCGGTCGAGGTTGCGTATGATGTCATGGTTCCCGCTCTATGCAGTTTATATCTATTCTGACACAGATACATTCAACCCAGAAAAATCCTGCCAAGGGCGGGAAGTTTCTGAGTATGGCACCATCTGAAGTGAAGTAATCACGCCAGATGATGTGTCACTCATTGAGCCTTTAACACTTAGGTTAAAAGCGCTATTGTTGAGTCCATTCTGGTGGCCTATTCAACTGCTGACTGCAATATAGCTATAGTCAGCTACTTGATAGTTCGGCAAACCACCTTTGGTTATGGCTTAACTGATACATTTACGCGACATTTTTCCGGTTGTTCCCGGACAATGCGACGATAA
>NZ_JARPLU010000219.1:0-6401 GCF_032349615.1 Limnospira sp. PMC 1279.21
TGCTATCGTCGCATTGTCCGGGAACAACCGGAAAAATGCCGCGTAAATGTATCAGTCAGGGGAATAGTCAGATACCTGGGGAGATTTCTTCAACAGGGAATTGGCGATGACAACCAAATTCTCTGTTGAGGTCAAAAACTGACTAGAAACCAATAATTTTATCGGCTGCTAAAATCAAACTAGGGATATCCTCGTTCTCCTTTGCTAATTGAGCGCCAGTCCGTAAATTAGCAGCGGTGATTCCGGCGGCTTCGGCACAAGCAGGACAAACCATTACCTTGCCTCCGGCGGCGACAAAATCATCATACATTTGGGCTAAAGTCATCGGACTACTACCCCAGCGCAAGTCTAAGGGTTGATTTCTAGAGGCAATTCTCACCCCCTCCAAAGTCAAAACCAGCGTCACCTGAGCGCCCCGTTTTTGGAGGTTTGTGCCTAATTTCAAAGCCATGAAAGCCGCATGAAGGTCATCAGTGCCATGAGTCAGGTGCATAATAATATTTTGCCCATCACCCCTGGTTTGGGATTGTCCGACTTGGGTCTGATGTTGAGCGGCGGCGGTGCGGGAAAGGTTGACCGACGGCTCTGCCAACACTCCTAAAAGGCTAAGTGCGGCGATCGCTAAACCCAGATGCGTTTTTCTCATAAAACCTTCCTAACAATGCCATGGGAGCAGTCCTAGAAGCCAGCCATATGCTGGCACTAGGAGTTGATCAGGATTTTAGCATAATTGGCGGCGGCTCCAATCAAGAGAACGGTGTTGACTTTTCCCCTTAATTAACATTTGAAGATAGAGACTTCAAATCTTGATTATTTTGGTAACGCTTCACTGGTTTGAGTCGATACAGCCATCTCCTCAACCGGTGCAGCAGCGCGAACAGCCCGAAACATCCCAAATCGGCACAAACCCGCCCCAAAGGCTAACCGCATTAACAGGAATGTGGGGACTTCTCGCAAGGATTTAATCAATCCCGTCACCCCAAAGCGGATAATCCCCTCTGGACGGATTATCCCCTGCCAAATGGAATCTAGCCAAGAGGGTAGAGTTTCGGCGGTCCAGTCTGCGGTGGTGACTTCACCAGATACCAACCCGGTCGCCGCGAGTTCTTCCGCAAAGCCTTCAATACTAGAGAAAGCCGGATGAGCCCATTGATCCAACAGTTGCCGCATGACTACCTTTTCCCAGGCGTTCAAGGGTTTTTGGCGCGAGTCTCGTTGATTCCAGTCCGCCACCACCAGCACCCCACCGGGTTTTAACACCCGCATCATCTCCCGCGCATATTGGGCTTTATCCGGCATATGGGGTCCGGCTTCAATAGACCAAACCACGTCAAAACTGGCATCGGGGAAAGATAATGCCAAGGCATCATCTACCTGAAACCGCGCATTGAGGTCGGTTGGGGTGAGTTCCTGGGCGCGTTTGACTTGCCCTGGAGAGATAGTAATACCTGTGACGGCAAAGCCATAATCTCGCGCTAGAATGCGACTACTGCCACCGATACCACAACCGACATCCAAAACTGTTGTGCCGGTCTGAAGGCGGTCTAATCCCCCCCAACGGACCATTTCATGCACAAAGTCTTCTTTAGCTTTCAGGAAGTCTTTGGGTTGTGGCGGTGAACCATAGTGACCGAGGTGGATATGTTCCCCCCAGTAAAATTCCAGGATGCCGTCATTAGTCCAATCATCATAGGAGTTGGCAACAGAATCGGCGGATTGATATTTGCGAGGGGAAAGCAGGTAAAGTGTTAATCCTACCACAATTGCTAATAACAGCAGACTAATGGTGATTAAAAAAAGGTTGAACATGGTATAATTGTGTTATAATCTAGGATGGCGTGAACTAAAGCCACTAGGTTTCTGGGTTAAGGTTGGCGCACTCGATAAATGCTATGACAATCTAAGCACGTTTGCCTCACTTTTGTAAATGACTCGATCGCATTAATTGGATTTGGTGAATTATTAACCATAGTTTTCAGGGTTTCAAGATTAGCTTGAAAGTTGGCAATCAGTCGAGAAAAGTCATCGGGTTCTGACCAAATTAATGGCTTGGCTCCCCAGCCCTCTGCGTCAGTCATAGCGGTTCCATGTGGGAAAACTTCGGGCATATATTCAGCTAGGGATAATAAGCTATTAATGTGGGTTAGAGTTTGATTAGCAAAAGGAGCCTCTTTTTCTAAAATCGCTTCCAGAGAACGATAATGGGCTGACAATGCTTTCATGTATTGGCGACGATAGGCGATCGCTAAATCCCTGTCTACGGCTGACAAAGAAGTATTTGGGCTGACATTGAGGGCATTATTGTTGGTTGTATCCGTCAAATAATGGGGATAAACTTTCATCAAAAACCCTCCGCCAATAACCAGTAATACAGCAATTACCAGAGTACAAATAAAGCGGATAAATTTAGTCATTAAGCTAGTCTGGAATGAGAAACTTATGGAGTTTTGTGGGCGGGGTAATAAATTATGGTTTTTCATGTCTTTGGGAGAGCGATCGCCAAATTACCAACCAACCATTTCGGAGTCGATTTATAACTTGAATTTTCCCCTTTTTAGGCGCTTTTTCAGCTTTACCCAGCGCCTCCTGTTTGACAAAAGGATGGACAGAAGCGGGAATTTTTCCAGAGCGATCCAGATAATATTTTAGCATCGTATTTATGCCATCATAAGTTGTTAATAATTGAAGGGGCGATGATATTTTCGCCCCCAAATTAGCGAGCAAGAGAATTTTCAGAAGCCATATAAATTATGGTTTCCGAGGGAATATGATTGGCGACTTGAATCCGAGCAGCCATCATCCGCAGGCTGGAATTCTTCCCAGTGTTTGCAGATTTGCTCGTAGCACTTATGCGGAGTAATTGGCAAATTTTTTAGGTAGAAGAATGTCACCTGATTCAATGACTCCAACAGAAACACTAATTCTGTGGTGGGGTTGTAGGTATCGACAGCTTCCAAAATGTGAGCATTCATAAAATGATGACGCAGAATCACTGTGTCAGGCGCAGCCAGCCACGCATTCAGAAAAGCGGCGAGACGCGATCTAGGTACATAGTGAACCTTAAAAACCTCCCCCGCCATTCCTACTGTTGGCGTATTGGTGCTACAAATCACTGCACCCCGTTCACCATTGAGATACCCCACCCAGGCGTTATAGCCTAGAGACAATAGATTTGTAGCAATAAAATCTTGCTGCCAATTCATCGGCGGATTGGGCGGTTCCTTGGTCGGGCTATCTGTTCCATTCATAAGAAATCCCAGGTGGTTTGCACAGACTCCCCCGTTAGGAAACGGGGGATTTAGACATCAGTTATTTTTCAGTCAAATTAGCTTCCTGGCGCAGAATTTTCGCCGCCTCCACCATATTTTTTAGGGAAGGAATCACCTCTTCCCAACCCCTTGTTTTCAAGCCACAATCGGGATTAACCCAAATCTGTTGTACAGGTAAATTGGCGACCCCGGTTTTTAACTGTTGCACCATCTGTTCTGTGCTGGGAACTGCTGGGCTGTGAACATCGTAAACGCCGTTCCCCACTTGATGTTTGTAGCCCGCATCAGTAATTTCAAACAGGGTTTCGTTATTGCTGCGGCTATTTTCAATGGACAACACATCCGCATCCAACCGCTCAATATGCCCAATAATATCCCCAAATTCCGAGTAACACATATGGGTATGGATTTGGGTTTCCGGTTTGGCTATAGCCGCAGACAGACGGAAAGCATCCACCGCCCAGGATAGATACTCATCCCAACGTTCTGGCTTCAGAGGCAGCCCTTCCCGCAAGGCAGGTTCATCAATTTGTACCATCTTCGCCCCCGCGGCTTCTAAGTCGGCTACTTCATCCCGCAAGGCTAAGGCAATCTGCATGGCTTGTTTACTGCGCGGAATATCGGTGCGGGTAAATGACCAGTTAATCATGGTGACCGGACCGGTTAGCATCCCTTTGACAATTTTATCGGTCAGGGATTGGGCTACCTTGAACTCTCGAACTGTCATGGGTCCGGTGCGGGCGACATCTCCATAAATAATCGGGGGACGCACGCAACGGCTGCCGTAACTTTGCACCCAACCATGTTCAGTAAAGGCAAAGCCTGATAACTGTTGCCCGAAAAATTCCACCATGTCGGTGCGCTCAAATTCCCCATGCACTAATACATCGAGTCCGGCTTCTTCTTGGAATTGGATGCACTTGGCAATTTCGGCATCGATCGCCGCTTCATATTCGGCTTGGGTAATGTCACCCCGTTTCAGTTTCACCCGCAGTTGCCGCACTTCGGAGGTTTGGGGGAAAGACCCGATGGTGGTGGTGGGGAATGGGGGCAAAACGGGCTGGCGTTCTTGACGTTGTTCATAAGGCAAAGTCCGCTCTAAATCCTGGGAGGTCAGATTTTGCAGGCGTTCTTTTACCCCCTGATTAACTGGGCTAAATTCCTGGAAGGTTTGCCATTGCCGGAGGATGACTTCCAGATACTTGTCAGGTTCTTGGGTTCCATAGGAGCGATCGGCCCAATCAGCCAGCAGTGTGATTTCTACTAACTTCTGTTCAGCAAAGCTCAAAACGGACCGCAAGGGTTCGGGGAGTTTGGTTTCTCGCTGGGCATCGTATGGCACAAATTGCAGGGAAGCAGACGGCTGAATCCGCAGGTTAGGGGTGACACGGGAAATGGCTTCCAGGGTTGACAAAACGGAGTCCGGGCGAATTTTCCATACATTGCGGGCATCGACAATTCCCGCCCCCAACTCTTTATCGTCGGGGAAACCATACTGTTGCAGTAACTCTAGGTTACGCCCACGGGTGAAGTCTAAACTAATGCCAGCGACGGGTAATTCCATCACCCAGGGGTAATTGTCTCCCAAGTCATCAAAGTAGGTGACCAGGTGAATGGGTAAGCCGACTTGGCTGAGAGATTGATAAGTTGATTGATAGAGTTGTTTAAAGTTGGCAGCATCTCCGAAGACTAAAGCAGGTTCATGGATTTGGACTTCAGCGACACCCATTTTTTGGAGTTCCTGGAGAAGCAGGAGATAGCGATCGCCTAGTTGTTTTCCCGCTTGGTCTTGATTCATCTCCAAACGACTCAGCCGCAGCAAAGTCACCGGACCCAAAACAATGGGAACAGCGCGATCGCCTAATAAGGTTTGAGCGCGATGCACGGTTTGCAGGAAATCGCTAAAGTCGGCTGGCTGTAATGTTTCGGGAATTTCTGGGACGAGGTAGTGATAGTTGGTGTCGAACCATTTGGTCATTTCCAGGGCGGCAATGCCATCCTTACCCCGCGCCATGGCAAAATAACGGTCGAGTCCGCTAAAGGATGCAAACCGTTCGGGAATGATGCCTAAGCGGATGCTCCAGTCTAAAACGTGATCGTAGAGGCTCATGTCGCCAATACCAATGCGATCGATGCCTGCTTGTCGTTGAGTTTCCCAGTTTTTGAACTCAACTTCATTCCGAGTCTGGATGAGGGTTTCTGCGTCCGATTTACCCCGCCAAAAGGCTTCTAATGCCTTTTTTAACTCGCGACTTTTACCAATACGAGGATAGCCGATAGTCGCGGTTTCCAGACGGGTTTGAGTGTATGTTTCCAAGGTCATAAATTGTCGCGTCCTAACGCTGAAAATAGTCATAGAAATCTAGTCCATCCCCGCGACAAACCAGCGGAGTGAACAATTCAAAGCAGCAGAATATCTGCCCAATTGAGTTAAGCAATACTCAGACCAGACTGATTCAAGTCACCGTTAGCATGAGTGACCATCTGCCAGTCAATGTCTACATAAGGCTAGTTTTCTCAAAATGGCAATTTCAAATCAGGGCGCTACCCATGCAACGCCAGGGGAGTCGTCCTAAAAAATGAAGGCAATATTAATTGTGAAAAAGCTAAACGAACCATCATCCGTACCTCGCAGACGAAAAATAACAGTTTGGTGCATCTCCAGAGGAGACAGTTCGGCGGGCATTCTGACTTAGAGAGTTGTGTCTCTCCTCACAGCTGCGGGACAGCGCCGGATTTACGCCGGACTTTCCCCCTTACGTCTGATGGCTGCTCCCCATCAGAACCGACAATATTTAAGCATGATAACACACAAAGCGGAGATTTGACGAAATCATGGCAAAGTTACTGTAAACTGGGGGAACAACGATAGATGTCAGCAACCCGGTTTCTAGGGCTTAGGGTTTCACCAAGCGGCCAAGCCGCCCAAAGTCCATGGGAGAGCCACGGCACGAGAGCATGATTTAATCACAAATTCGGTTAATATTTTAGGGCAATACGGTATAATAAGCGAGAAGGGTTGAGGATAAACCTATTGCCAGATATGTCAAACCCAAGGAAGCGGCCCAAATCCTTCGAGTCCATGAAAGAACACTCCGCAGATGGGACGACAATGGCTCAATCGACACCATG
>NZ_JARPLU010000022.1:0-113 GCF_032349615.1 Limnospira sp. PMC 1279.21
GATCGCCCTACTCACTTTCGATAAATTCGAGCTGGGTAGGTTGGGTGAAACCCAATATAACTGAGAGATGTTGTTGTTGGGTTTCGTACCGACCCCCAACCTACTAAATGAGA
>NZ_JARPLU010000022.1:123-19336 GCF_032349615.1 Limnospira sp. PMC 1279.21
GATGTTGGTGTTGGGTGAAACCCAACCTACTAAATGAGAGATGTTGGTGTTGGGTGAAACCCAACCTACTAAATGAGAGATGTTGGTGTTGGGTTCCCATACTCCACCCAGCCGACCCGGTGCGATCGCCTTACCTCTAAAAACACTTACGATAATTTGATACCCAGAACCTGAGTATAAGCCCCCCTAGCTTGTGTAACTCCAATCGTCCGCTGGGAGGCTTCCATCATGGGGCGACGCAGACTAACTACAATAAACTGGGCTTGTTCTGCTTGTCCTTTAATCATTTTAGCTAATCGTTCCACATTCGCTCCGTCCAAGAACATATCCACCTCATCGAAGGCATAAAATGGGGAGGGTCGGTAACGCTGGAGGGCAAAAATAAAACTTAGCGCCGTTAGGGACTTCTCCCCTCCCGACATAGAAGTTAGTCGCTGTACAGGCTTACCCTTGGGGTGAGCCACTAAATTTAGACCGCTATTAAAGGGGTCTTCTGGGTCATCAATTTGTAAATATCCATCTCCCTCCGACAATTCGGCAAAAATGGTTTGGAAGTTTTGGTTAACTGCATCAAAGGCTTCCTGAAAAGCGCGACGGCGGAGAGTCGTAAAGTTTTCAATGCGTAATAGTAGCTCTGTCCTCTCCCCGTGTAGGGTAGCCAATTTTTGGCTTAACTCCTCTAGGCGGGTAGTAGTATGCTCGTACTCTTCCAAGGCTAACATATTCACAGGTTCTAGATCTTCCATCCGCTTGGTCAGGGATTTAATCTCTCGTTGGAGGGTAGCTAGATCCAGTTTTTCGGGAATGGTCGGTAGTGGGTCGGGAAGTTCAGCTTTTTGGGTCTCTAGCTGTTGCTGTTTAATGTTCAGTTGTTCACGCCGTCCCTGTTGGGTTTCCTCAAGTTTCTGGATCTGCCATTCCAACTGCGACTGGGCGGTTTGCATTTCCCGTAGTTGTGCTTCCGCGCGATCGCGTTCTTGTTTGGCGGTTCCCAAACGTTGCTCAACCTGGGAGATGGCTGCGCGGGTTTGGCTAATTTGGCTATTGATGGTGGTGATGCGGTTTTGGGTGTCCGTGATTTGTTGGTTAAGGGACTGTTGCTGCTGCTGGAAGTCGGCGGCGCGGAGATGGTCGGCTGCTAATTTTTCGCCCAGGGCGGCTGTAGTGGTCTCAATGTACCCTAACCGCTGTTGAACCTCTCGCAGAGCCGTTTCTTGGGCTTGTAGGTGCGCTTCTTGTTGGCGGAGGCGAACTTGTATCTGTTGCCATTCCGTGTGGCTGTTGGTTCTTTCCAATTGGGCTAGGGTTTCCCGATCGCTTTGTAGTTGTTGTTCTGCGGCGGGAATGGTGCTATCTAGTGCTGCTAGACGTTCCCTGGCGGTGGATAATTCTTGCTGGGCGGTGTTTAGTTGCGATCGTGTTTGTTCTATGGTGGTGGTGATAGCCACAATTTGCGACTGGACTTGAGCCACCTGTTGGGTAGCCTCTCGCAGATTTTGTTTAGCCTCGATTAATTCCGCAGAACGTTGTTTAGCGGTTTCGGCTCCCTCCGCTATGGCTTGACGCAGGCGGGTTAGTAGCAATTCTATTTCCGCTAGTCTTTCTTTGGTGGTGGCGATCGCACCAGTGGCGGCTCTAAGTTGATTATCTGCACTGCCAAAGTGTAGGCTAGAACGGGATGTGCTACTGCCCCCGGTCATGGCTCCACTAGATTCTAACAATTCCCCATCTAATGTCACCATCCGATATTGTCCCAGATAGCGCCGGGCTTGATTTAGGGACTTAAATACTAAGGTTGTGCCAAACACATATCGGAAAATGCCATGATAAGGGCGATCGTATTCAATTAAATTTACTGCCAGGTCTACTAAGCCATCCAGAGTCGCCAGGGTGTCCGTTTCGATTCTTTCTGATGATGGTCTGATTTTGTTGAGGGGGAGAAACGTAGCCCGTCCGGCTTTTTGTCGTTTCAACAGGGCGATCGCTTCCGCCGCCACCGTATCATCTTCCACCACTATATGCCCTAATCTACCTCCCGCCGCAATGTCTAGGGCTAGTTGGTATTGAGGCTCTACCCTCCCCAACTGACAGACCAAACCACAGACCCCAGTTAACCCCGCTTTTTGAATCGCCATGGTCGCATAGGTCCCCGCCGCCTCCGCTCGGGCTTGTTGTTCAGCTTCTAGGCGGTCTAGCTTGCGTTGACGTTCCCGCTGTTCTTCTAATAAGCGGTTAAGGGTGTCTTGTTGGACAGACAGATCTTCTTCTACCGCCGTAACTATCCGCGAGAGAGACTCTACCTGAGCCGTCGCCTCGCTAACCCCACTGGTTGCCCTTTGCAGGGTTTGCTGGTGGGTAGTTAATTCCCCTTGTAAAGATTCTAGCGCCTGTTCCCTTTCCTGGGTTTGGCGCGCCAACTGTTCCGCCCTCTCCCGCAGTCTCGCTTGTTCTGTCTTTTGGGGGTTCAGGCTTTTTTGCAAGGCTTCTATTTGGCGGTGTAGGTCCGTCTGTTGTACCATCCAACTTTCCGCTTGGTTGGCTATTTGGTCCGCTTCCCTACGGGTTTGGTTAAGGCTAGTTTCTGCCACATGGCGATCGCTTTCCCGTTGTTGTTCTAACTCGGTTTCCGTCTTTTTTTGGGCTTGCAAATTAGCCAGGGTTTGGCTATGTTCTTCAATAGCCGCTTGAGTTTGTCCGAGCTGCTCACTCGCCTTTTGCGCCGCCGTTTCCAATTCCCGCCGCCTTTGCTGCTGAGAAGCCAATTCCGCTTCCTGGGTAGCCAGGGTAGACTGGAGTTGCAGCAGTTCCTCTTCCCCCATGGCTTTTACTAGAGCGTTTAATGCTTCCAGGGTAGTGGTTGCTTGTTTAATTTGGCTTTGCTGCAACTGGAATTGTTCCGTCAATTCACTATGACTGCGATCGCCTGCTTCTATTTGTTCCCTGTACCGCCAGAGTTGTTGTTGTAGGGTTTGATAGTTTAGTACCGCCCACCAAAGGCTTTTTTCCTGTAATTCAGCTTTCAGTTGCTGATATTTCATAGCTTGGGCGCGGTCCTTCGCTAGGCGATCGCGTTGGCTAATAAGTTCCTGTTCAACTATGCGGCTACGTTCCTCCCGTTCCTTCACTGTATCCAGTTTTTCCCGCGCTAGAACAATTTTGCGATCGAATTGTGCCACTCCCGCCAGTTCGTCGATAATTTCCCGCCTTTCCCTGGGTTTCATCGTGATAATACCCGTCACGTCTCCCTGAAGCACCACGTTATAACCTTCTGGGTAGATCCGCAGACGGTTTAGTTGTTCGTGTAGTTCTGTTTGCGTACAGGGTTCCCCATTAATGTAGTAGGTGGAGGTATAAGTTCCCTGTTTCGTCACCCGCAATTTCCGGGTCACACTCCATTCCCCCTCAGCTACCAGTCCCCTTGCTCCCGTTTCTCCCTCCCCTTCCAGTTCCGTCGGTTCCTCTTCTAGTTCTGCAAATGTTAGGTCTGATAGGTCAAAGGTAACCGTAACCCGAGTTTCTACCGTCGTTTTCCGGCTTTTGGAATTATTCACCAAATCAGGTAATCTTTCCGCGCGCATTCCTTTCGAGGAAGACAGACCTAGCGCGAATAATAGAGCATCAAGAATGTTGGATTTCCCAGAACCATTCGGTCCAGACACCACAGTAAACCCCGGTAGCAGGGGAATTGATGTAGTGCCACCGAAGGATTTAAAGTTGGTAAGTTCCACGCGCTTAATGTGAACCATTGAGGCTGGTTAAGATTGCCAATCAGGTATTATAGGGGTTTACCCATTAGGGTAGCATATATGGTTAGTGGCTTTTTCCGTAATCGTGCTAACATGGGGACCTGTGAAAGGCTAGGAAGGTAGATTATGGAAGATACGGCCCTACTTGATGGGATTATCGGCTTTTTGGCGATCGCTATTTTGGTCGGGGGTCTCATTTTACTGTTTCAAGGGGTTTCTTCGATTAAGTAGGATATCAACTGGGAGTTAATTGATTAGTATGTCCGAGGTCGAGTTCCAACAAATTACCCTCGAAAATCCTGATTTTGCCAAGGCGATCGCACTCTATCAACAGAGTTTTTTACCCCAGGAAATCATCCCCATTCCCATCATATCCCGGTCGCTCAAGTTAGGCAATATTCAACTATGGGGGGGATATTATCAGCAAGAATTTGCCCTGATGTCCATTGTCCATCCTCTGCCAAATTCCGAATTTGTTTTGTTAGGATATTTAGCCACCGTTCCCCATTTAAGAAACATTAAAATCGGTTCTCGGTTTTTAGAGTATATTATCAATGTGGTTCAACAGGATGATAAATCACTTATCCTAGAGGTGGAACATCCAGATTTTGGCGAAAATCGCCAGTTAAAACAGCGCCGCGTTGCCTTTTATCGAAGGTTAGGCGCTAAGATATTTCAGGATATTATCTACATTTTTCCTGCCTTAGATGGCACTACAACCACCGAAATGATGTTAATGATTATCGGCGAAAAACATCATTACAAGTTACCCCAAACCCTTGTACAGCAGTTAATCCGCGACTTATATTCAGAGGTCTATAACTGCAATCCTGATGACTCGATTTTTAATTGGATTGCAGATATAAAACACGACATTAATTTGGTTAGTTAGTCGTCATTGTAATTACCTGTGATAATAGGGCGGGTCAATTAATCATTAATTATCAAACCGAAAGGCGGCGGGGAGAGATAATTGTGGGAAAGGTTTAACCTCAGCGGGTTTAGCCGAATTTCCGTTTTGGGATGCGGGGTTAGATTCATCCGAGGCTAACATCTCTCGAAGGAGACGAGCGATCGCTCTTTGTGCTAAATCTCCCGCGACCTGCTGACTCAAATCTCGGACTTCCGGTTTTCCTAATAAGTTGGGAACCCGCTGGACTAATAGCATGGGGTCGAAACCTTTAGTTTCCTGAAGAATAGCAATAATCCGCTGAACATGATCAAGATTTTTGCTGTCAGTTTCTGATACTGGCTTGACCGGTGTTTTAGTCTTAACCCCCATCCATTGAGCAATAGTCCTTTGTGCTTTAGCGATCGCACTTTGGGAAGCCAAATCAATATTATTAACCAGTTCCCGCGCCAGATTTTCTCGGATAAACTCTCCTCTTTCCGAGAACAGGAAATCTAAAGTCTGATCCAGAACCTTATTGATATCATAATCATCGCTATTTTTAGCATTTTTCAGCAAATTTTCCAAACGATTCCACCGGAAGGAACCATCTTTAAATAGTAGTAGGCGCAGAGAAGTTCGCAACTCTGGCGATGGGTCACTTAACAAGCGTTTGGCTACATAAGGATAGGCTTTGCTGAGAACTTTAAAATTGGGGTCTACATTAATCGCAATTCCCTCTAAAGTTACCAGCGATCGGATAATTAGCGCATAATAAGCCGGAACCTTAAACGGGTACTCATACATCAAAGCCGAAAGTTCATCGGTAATGCTTTTAAAATTCAACTCGGCTACACTAGCACCCAAAGCATTATTAAAAACTTCCCCTAAAGCTGGGATAATCGGGGTTAGGTCAGTGTCAGGACTCAAAAACTCCAGTTTTACATAGTCGTTGGCTAAACCTTCAAAATCCCGATTAACTAGATGCACCACTGCTTCTAGTAGACCATAACGCTGATAGGGTTTAACCTCGCTCATCATCCCGAAATCGAGATAAACTAACTTGCCATCTGGACTAGCCAGCAAGTTTCCGGGGTGAGGGTCAGCATGAAAAAAGCCATGTTCTAGGAGTTGACGGAGGGAACATTGCACCCCCACTTCAATCAAATAACGAGCATCAATTCCCTGAGCCGCAATTTCTTCTAAATTCGTGAGTTTGGTTCCCGTCACCCACTCCATTGTTAGCACCCGCCGTCCGGTATATTCCCAATAGATACGGGGTACATAAATATCTTTTAAATGTCCGTAGAGTTCTTGGAAGCGTTCCGCATTATGACCTTCTTGGTTGTAGTCCATTTCTTCATAAATGCGACTCCCCAACTCATCCATAATCGCTACTAAGTCGCTGCGAATAAATTTCAAGTTATTATTCGCCCAAATTGCCAAAGTTCGCAGAATATAAATATCTAGTCCTATTCTTTCGCACAGGTCAGGACGCTGAACTTTGACGGCTACGGTTTCACCTGTTTTCAGTTTGCCTTTATAAACTTGTCCCAGGGACGCGGCGGCGAGGGGGTCGCGGCTAAGTTCAGCATAGATGTTTTCTGGTCGCGCGCCTAATTCCTCTTCAATAAACCGATAGGCTACTTCGTTGGGGAAGGGGGGTAATTGGTCCTGGAGTTTGGTTAATTCCTCAAGATATAGTGGCGGTACTAAATCAGGACGGGTTGATAAGGCTTGTCCGATTTTGATGAAGGCTGGACCGAGTTCGGTTAGCAGGTTTCGCAGTTGAATGGCTCGTTTTCGCTGATTACGATCGCCTCTAGCAAATCGGCGATCGCTCCAAATTCCCCAATACCAGAATCCTAGTTTCCAGATAATTGACAACAGGCGACCCCAAACCTCAAAAATCCGCGAACGATAATGATTGGCGATCGCTTCGGGGTCATAACGCAATAAGACATCCTCCGAGTTGGCTGGTGTATCTATGGTTTCCGAGTAGTTCACATCAATAGCCTCGGTTTCGAGTGCTTTCGGCGTTAGTGAGTTGGAGTCAGCCTCGGACAATGTAGGCAACACTGGTTTAGCTGTCATGTCAATCTTGGTTAGGGTCTGATGTTGATTGTAAACTATCGTAACAAATTTTCAGCTAAAGTTCTAACCGTGTTGAATTGACTCTCGCATCAATCTATGACATAGATTAAGTAAATGACAACGACTGTTGACGGGAAGCCTAGGAGGAGGTGATTCGGAGTTTGGCCAATCTTTTAAGTCAAAACAGGGACAGCAGGGTGTTGGCATACCGTGAGTGCGGACCGGAATAGGAATTGCACACCTAGGACAGTCGATGATTTCCCATTCTGATGTCAGCAGTTCTGCTATGGTCTCATTGGTTCCCTCTAGGTAGCAGTCGCCAGACTCTGGACTTAAAATTTGTTCCCAGCACTTCTCAAATTCTCGGCTATAGCGATCGCCTGTAATCGTCGGTAATGGTAGTTGAGTTTGGTTGCCGTTATTCAGGACAACTTTTTTGCCTAACTGAAACCAGTAGGCTAGGTATTGTTTCACTTGGTTTTCGGAAGCCATAATTTTTGTTCCTGGTTGCCCTTCATCGTTGCCAATTGGGAGAATTTCTGACTCCTATTGATTATTTTAGCTTAAAAAAGATGATGTCGGGGAGATTCAAATCTTTAATAATATTTAATTTTTGGCAGGAATGACTAATCATTTATTATCAATACTGTAGCCATATCAATCAGTATTATTGCGGATTAGTTGAACCATATAAGCAGATTGGACTAGGGAATTTTCCGTAATTTCCACATTGTCTAGTTTATGGTATGCGGCTTAAAATGAATTTACTGGCAACAGTAGACAGTTGTTGCTAACAGCCCAATTAACGAGGACTCTTAGGATGAGTACGGCTTTCTCGGTTTTAGACCTAGCCAAACAAGGAGATATTAATGCGATCGCTACATTAATTAAAAACAAACTAGAATCGAAAGGTATTCGGGTAAAGTTTGACTGTGTTCAAGGAGACATTAAGTTATTTTTAGAATCTTCCCAACTGGGAGGAAAAACCGTAGGGGATGCTGTTTATAAGTATGTGGAAGCCAGCAAGTTTAACTTACAGTCTATTAACTATATAAAAATCTATAAGACGAATGAAGGTCGTTGGAAATTAGTTTATCGAGTCGAAGTTGAGCAGAAGAAGACTGACAATGTAATCCCCCTAGGAGCCAACTCCCCTCGGGCTATTACCGCACCACAAATAAACGGTAAGACTTCCGACTTACTCCCTCTGAAACAAGACTTGGAACAGTTACACGAATCTGTCAAAACTGAAATTAACCGTCTGTCTGAAATTTCATCCCAATTAGAAAGAGTGTTGCAGGTATTAGAACCTAAGATTCCTTCACCTGAACCCGTAAAAACCAACCAAGAACCGACCGAATTAATTAACTGGCTAGAAAAACTGGAGATTAAAGTTAACAGTAGTAATCAACCGAGTGCTTCAGATGATGTGCTAAATCAACTAGCTGATATCATTGGTAATAACTACCAAAATTTAAGCCAATTACATCAAGCGATCGTCCAGAGTATTTGTAGCCGAAGTCCTTTTCATCTCAACTTATCAAATAGCAGTCAACCAGAGATATCGCAATCGACACAATTATGTAATAGGCTAAGTCGTCTCAGCTTTCTGTCAACCTATCACTATAATAAAAATACTAGAACCATTTCCGGTCAAGTTGACCCCCAAGGACAAATCATCAATTTCTTTAATGGTATTTGGTTTGAGAGGTTTATTTACCACAAAATCACCAATTTATTTAATGAGTATAATCTGAGCTATCAGTGCTTAATTAATCCCAAGCTAGAATTTGCGAATGGAAATGTATTTGAGTTAGATTTTCTATTTTGGGTTAACCAACAAGTTCTCTGGGTTGAATGCAAATCAGGTAAAAATTATAACCCGACTATCAGTACCTATGAGAATCATAGAAATTCCCTAGAATTACCGAAAGAATCGTCGATGATGGTATTATTACAAGCAGATACACAACAAACAGGAGATCTGACTACACTGCGAGGCTTAACCATTGTGAATCCTGATAATTGCATTGATCAAATTAAACAAACTCTCAACTTAGATAGTTAAGAGCAAGTGGGAATCTATTTTTTTTAGTTAGGGGTTAGGTGCTAAAGTCCGCGTGATTAGCGGTTAACACATCCCTAGGATTTCCATGGACTTTTCTAGGACTTCATCAGGGTCAAAAGGCTTAGTCATATACAAATTGGCTCCCACCTTTTCACCCTGTTGTTTATCAAATTCCTGACCTTTAGCAGTGAGCATAATCACAAAAACATCAGATAATCCCAGTTCATTTTTGACGGCGTTACAGACATCAAAACCATTCATTTTCGGCATCATCACATCCAGAAAAATTAAATCCGGCTTTTGTTCTTTGATAATGGCTAACGCCGCCTCACCATTATCAGCAATTAATAATTCTACACCCTCATCTTCTAGTTCTTCCAAAGTTTGTTGAAGCAATAGCCTGATATGAGGTTCATCATCTACAATTAAAATACTTGGTGACATCAGCTTTTCCCTAAACTCCTCAATATAACACTTCAAAGACTTCTATCTTATTTTTTTTACCTTTGAGCTTAACAATACCCACCTCTTTAAAAGAGAAATCATTTTGTGTTGCATCATATATACTACGTCCTACCAGTATTTGTCTACCCTTGGCCAAAGATTGTAATCGAGAGGCCACATTAACCTCATCTCCGATCGCAGTATAATCAACGTGATGGGGTGAGCCAATATTCCCAACCACCACCTCGCCGGAACTAATACCAATTCCGGTATGAAAATTGTCTCGAATCCAATGATTAGAGATTTCTTGTAAGCGATTTTGCATTCCAATGGCGGCTTCTATGGCTCGTTGTTCACAATTAGTCAGACTAGCGGGAGCGCCAAACATACAAACCATCATATCTCCGACAAACTTATTGACAGTCCCCCCATGTTCAAAAATGACATTAACCATCTCTTCAAAATAAATATTCAAATATTCGACAATTTTTTCCGGTGGCAATTCTTCGCACTTAGTGGTAAAATCGCGGATATCAGCAAATAAAATCACTAAATTTTTGCGGCAGTTTTTCAGCAAATTTTCATCTTTGGAGTTAATGACAGCCTCGACTAACTGAGGTGACATATATCTTTCCAAGTTGCTTTTAATCCGTTCTTCCTGCAATCGATATTCATGAAATCGGATATTTTCAATAGCATTAGCCGCCTGAGATGCGATCGCTGTCAATAGCTTTAAGTCACTAGCATTATAGGAGACAGATTGAGTGCTGAATAAAACAATAAACCCCAAAATCCGGTTTTGATGTTTGAGAGGCGAAAATAACAGAGCCGATATTTGGGAAGCCATGAAAGCAAAGCGAAAATCATAAGCAATATTATTAATAATTTCCGGCTGAGTAAAATCAAAAATAGCATCGGCAATTTTCTCAGCCAAGGGATAACTCAGTTGAGAAGATTCACCAGATACTACAATCATTTGACACTGTTGATTTGGTGGATTGTCCTGATTACAAGTCATCACAAAACCGCCAGTAGCTCGAATGGCTTGCATAGCTTCTTCTAAAATCAGTAAAGCCAAAGATTTATTATCCAAAACGGCACTCAATTTTTCCGAAATTCGGTAAAGCAGATTAATTTCCTTGTACCTTTCCAAGGTTTCATGAGCCAAAGTTTTCCGTTCCCATTCTCGATTAACTAAATAAGTGAGGAGGGAAGCGACTGTGGCGGCTTGTCGATCGCCTTCCACCCAACCAATAGATTGATTATGAAGTAAAATCGGATAAGTTTCTGTAGGGAGTGGTTGAAGGTTCCCCAATAGACAATTACCCTCATGGTCAAAAATAGAAATCGAGCCATTATTCAACTTAATCATTTCATCGATAATTGAGGCAATATCAGGAAAACGTAAAATTTGTTTAAGTTTAATCTTCATGGTTGCTACGGGAGTCTTCTAACAAAAATAGAAAGATATTAGCTAGTTCTTTTTCAAACTTAAAACTACGGACTAAATTATACTTTTTGGAAAATTCCGCATTAGCAATAACTAAATCTGGTTTCATGGCTCGAATTTGAGGCAAAAACTCTTCCTCCCCTTGGGTCTGAGATACAAGATAACCTTGAGTTTTTAGGACTTCATTTAAAATCTCAAGGGTAGAAATATCGCGATCGACAATTAACACCCGTTTAGGAGACTCTCCACGAGCAAACAAAGATTTAACTTCTTGTAATAAAGTTTCTTGAGCCACTGGCTTAGTTAGGTATTTATCAACCCCTACCTGATAGCCACGACTAACTGAGTCATCAGCGGAGACAACCAAAATAGGAATATGCTGAGTTTCCGGGTCATGTTTTAAAATAGCCGCCACATCAAAACCATTAATCTCCGGCATAATAATATCAAGAATTACTAAATCTGGTGGATTTTGTTTAATTTGACTAATGGCTTCTCGACCATCTTTCGCCAAGCGGACATTATAGCCTTCCGCATCTAATTCTTGACGCAATAACTCTCTAATACTTGGGTCATCATCCACGATTAAAATAGTCTTTTTATGTTCTCCTATGGACTGATTATCCTGATATTTTTCATTAGTTAGGTGATTAATTAAAGATTGTAAATCGAGGGTTTTAACAGCGTTTTCAATGTCTTTAACGTCAGGTAAAGGCAAGGTAAAATAAAAGGTACTACCCACTCCCACCTGACTTTCTACCCAAATCGACCCGCCGTGATGCTGGATAATTTCTTGGCAAATTGGCAAGCCTAAACCAGTTCCTTGCGGTTTATTAGTTAGGGTATTACCTACCTGTTTAAACTTCTCGAAAACCTGTTCTCTATCAGCAGCATCAATACCACAACCTGTGTCTTTTACGGACACCTTAATCGCGGACTTGACCGCCATTAATTTTAATGTTACATTACCTGTTTCTGTGAATTTTACAGCATTAGAAATTAAGTTAATAAAAACCTGCATTAATTTATCATTGTCTCCCATAATATCGGGGAGATTTTCGGGAATATTAACAATTAATTTAATTGGCTTGTTATTAAATAAAGAAGTAGTGGCAGATATGGCTCGTTCTACTACTGTTTTGATAGATAAGGGTTCTATATGCCATTCGGTCTTACCAGCTTCCATTTTGGCAATATCAAGCACATCATTAATTAGATTGGTTAATCGTATGCCTTCGGAAACAATAATATCTACATTACTAGCGACTTGATTAACGGCTCTATTGATTTTCTTGTCATCAGTTTTAATGAAGGGTAAAATCACATCATCGAGTTTTTTCTGAATCAATTTAGCAAACCCCAAAACAGAGGTTAAAGGTGTTCTTAATTCGTGGGATACGGTGGAGATAAAATCAGTTTTCATCCGATCTATTTCTTTTTCGGCTGTAATATCCCTAAATAATACGACTGAACCAATATATATTAATTCTTCTGAACCTGATGGGGAAGATACCTGTTTAAGTACACCCTTAGCGACGGCTTGACCAATGCGATCGCCTTCTAATTTCACCTCTCCCCCGAAAGCATCCAGAGGTTTAGCTTTAGACTGCAAAAGCAAATCCATCACATCCCCATCAAAGGCTTCGCTGCACAATTTACCGCGTATATCCACATCTCCCAAATCAAACAAATTAGCCAAAGCGGGATTAGTGCGAGTAATTTTACCTTCGGTATCAGTGACTAACAATCCATCAGCAATGTGGTCAATAATTGAAGTCAGATTAGCCAAAGTTTCCTGAAGTTCAACGGTAGCCATTTTCACCCTTTCTTCTAAATATTGATTAGCATCAGATAACTGTTGATTAAACTCTTTGATATCAGTAATCATCTGATTAAAAGTCCGAGCCAAAATCCCAATTTCGTCTTGAGTTAAAACGGGTGCTTGACAGTCAAAGTTGCCATCAGAAACTTTTAACGCAGTCTCAGTAATCGCCAGAATGGGCTGGGTAATTTTCCTGGTTAACAGATAGACAGCAATCAACAGTAAACTGATGGAAGTCAACCCTAGTAACAAGATATCTTTAGCAAGTCGATTAGCGGGAGCAAAGGCTTCTTGTTGTTCCATTTCGGCAATCAAAGCCAAATTTTGCTTCTCTAACCAGGTATATACCCCAATCACGGGAATACCATCATAATTGCGATAAATACCCTCTCCGGTTTCTCCCCGCAAAGCTGCATCAATTCCGGGACTGCTAACAGCTTGGATCAGTTTTTCTTCTCCGATTTGGTGACTAGAAATCAAAGCGCTTTGGCTTTCTAAACGACCGACTAAATAAGTTTCGCCACTGTTTCCCAAACCCGCCCTTTTTCGGATAATTTCATCGATGCTATTCAGGTTCAAATCTAGTGCAATGACGGCTATACGTTGATTTTCTGGGGGTAAATTAATATTGTTGGCTGATTGCACCAATTGTTCTAGGGTAGGGCGATCGGGTTGTCCAGTTACTGGGAGTCCATAGGCATTTTGAGCGTTTTCGATCGCTGTTTGGGTTTGCAGACCCCATATATTATCAATGGAACCATTATAAAACCCTCCGTTAGCCAACAGGGTTTGAATAGCAAGGATATCGTCTAACTCTGGTATATCGAGGGTGGCGCTAGTGGAAGAGGTAGGACGAAAAACGGGGGCGGCTAGGGTGATCATGGGTCGCCCAGTTTTGGTGGAGGTGTAAAAATTAGGACGGACTCGATCGCCTGACTCCATGCTTTCAAAATAGGTAGTGGTATTACCTAGAGGTTGATAGTTTCCGATAATGGTGGGGTCGGTAGAATAGATGATAATTCCGGCGGTAGTCAGTAGGGAAATGCGATCAATTTCGGGTTTCAGGGCGAGGAGGTGAGTTAATTCTTGGTTGATGATCTCTTGGGCTTGGGCTTTTTGGGCTTGTGTGGCGTTGGGGTCTACCAGAATTGCGGCTTGAGTCCTGACGGTTAAGTTACTAGCTGTAGCTAGGGTTTCTCGGCGTTGATTTTCGGCCCATTTGTTGACCTGATGGGCTTTAAGGGAGGTGGCGACTTGCAATCGTTCAAAAACTGATTGTTTCAGGGACTCCCGCGCGCGGATATTAACAGTAAAGCTAACCAGCCCAACGGTGACACCGGAAAGTAGAAAAAAGTAACCCACCAATTTTGACAGTAGGCTTTGATTGAGGAGTTTCATTTGTTTACCTCATGGAGACTCTCGCTATAACCTGATTCGGGTTCCTATGGTGGGCCATAAACTATTATTGCTCCCAATTGGAGAAAATTCCCTCAATTTGAGCGATCGCCCGATCCGCTGCCTGTTCTGGTGAGATACCATCAGCTACAATAGCACGGATCACCTGACCCCAAATATTATCCGATAGCACTTGAGAATAAGCCGGATTAAATGATTGTGCAAATGGCCTAGCTTGCTGATATTGCTGAACAGACGCTGAAATATGCGGATCTTCAGGATTTGTCCAAAATGGATCTTCTAATAGTTTTGGCATTACCGGAAAATAGCGTCCTTGAGCACCCTGGAGATAGGAACCTAAGTTCTCTGGTTGAATTAGATAGGATAGTAGACTTTTGGCTTGTTCCTGATTGGGGGACTCTTTAAATATAACAACCATTTTGACACTGGAAACGGAATTAAGGCGATCGCCATTCAGTGTGTTGGGCCAGTCGATGGTGACTAAATCTTGAAAATAGGTCTGGGTATCCTGACGCTGGGAACCGGGAATTGATAGGGATGGGTTAGCGGTTAAAATTGAATTTCGACTCAGGAAAGAGACGTTATTATCAGGATTTGCCCAATCGATGGCACTAGGGGGAACATAGCCATCTTTATAAAGGTTGGTGTATTCGGTCAAGGCGTTAATCAGACCTTGACGCACCCGGGGTTCCCTAATTTGCAGTTGTCCTGTGGGGCTGATTAATTGTACATTGTGGGCTGTTAAAAATTGCTCAAAGGTGAAGTAGGTATCACTGGCGGCGGGAGACATGGGGAAACCAAAGGCGTAGATATTTTGCTGACCCTGGGAACGTAATTCGTCTTGAATGTCTTTCCAAAATTGCCAAAATCCCTCCCAGTCTTGAGGAATGCGATCGCTACTAAATCCGGCTTGTTCAACTAGGGGTTTCCAGTAGTGAATATGAATAGTTTGCTGGCTGAGGGGGGCGGCATATTTCCCAGTTTGTCGGGTGTGGGAATTCTTGTATGCTACGGATTCCAGGGCTTCGCGATCGTAAATGCTTCGCAGGGGAGTAATTATATCCGATAGATCAACCAGTTGATTATCCCACGCTAAACTAGGGATTAAGGTTTCTACTTTCCCAGTGCTAAATAACAGGTCGGGAGGATTAACTGATGCGATCGCATTATTAGTTTCTCTCAGCATATCTGCGTCACTGTAGAAGGTCAATTCTACCCGATTTCCGGTCTCATTTTCCCACTCTTGGACTAATCTCTGAATCTCTTGAGTTTCTTCTGGATAAAAACCCTGTTGCCACCAAACCCTAAATGGCCTATCCCCAGCACCAGAACCCACAGACGATGGGGATGCGTTACAGGTAACTACCCCTAATGATAAGAAGAACAGAAGACCATATTTAATAAATTCTTGGCGTGTTTGCATGGTAAAATACTACCCACAACTATTGTGTCAAGTTAAATCATAACTATATCCAATTTTACCACGGAATCTATTAAGATTCTCAAGATTTGATCAGTTGACTGGATACCATAGCTGCTGGGGATTATTGCCCATCATTTAGTTAAGTTATCTTCCGAAATATTAAGCTATATAAACATGGATAGTTACATAATGTTAACTTCCTGTCTAATTCCGATAAAATTGATGTTACTCATGTTCTTGGTCTTCTTCTTCATCAGGGCGAGATTTGCGAGACTTGTTAAACCTTTTATTTTTGATGGCAATATCTTCATTCATAGTCCGAATTAACCAATAACTAGCAGCCAAAGCTAAACTCGCACCCGCCAAAGCGATCACATCGATTTTTTGATATTTATTGGTGTCAAAAATGATAATCTTTCGGGATACAGCAATTAAAGCTGTCACCACCACTAACTCAACTTGAACAATATGCTTTTTTAAATAAGCTGTTATATTTTCCAGCAACTCCAAAGCAATTAAAATATTCAAGAATAGCCCAAAAATCTCAATTAAAGTTGCATCAAAAAACCCGGTTGGCTTGGCAGCAAATAAATCCGTTAACAACACCCGAATTAAATCCACCAGAGAAACGATGATTACCAAAATTAAAGCCACGGACAAAATTTTAGAGACGCAATTCTCCACCCAGTGAATCATCCCCAAAAAATTCTCATCTTGAAACTGATTTAAAATTCGCTGCAACTTTTTTTTAAACATTGGGTTTATCCGTGATATAATTTAATTCGGCATTATCTTGGGGTTGATAATCAATCAATTGACGGGCGTTGTCAATGTTCCAAATCCGATTAGTATTGTTAGAAACCCCATAAAAAATCTGAAAACCCAAATCTTGATGATCTAGAGATTTTTGCACCAATTGCGCCAAATCTCTGGGACTACACCAAGTCTTCAAACTGCGATCGCTATTAGGATATGGCAAAAATGAACCAATCCGCAAGCAAATAATCGACATCCCATATTGGTCTACAAAAAACTGCGCCAACGCCTCCCCAAAAGCCTTACCAACCCCATATAAAGAATCAGGTCTCACGACCATTTCCGGGGTGATATGGGACTCTCCCATAACTTCTCGCCACCCGGAAACATGATTACTACTAGCATAAATTAACTGCTTTATCCCCACCCGTCTCGCCGCCTCAAAGACATTATAAGTTCCCGCAATTCCCCCCCGATAGACATCCTCCCAAGGCTGTTGTACGTCTGGGTTACTCGCCAAATGAATTACTCCATCAACCCCGTCCATAGCCTGGGATACTGCTTCAAAATCAGTAATATCGGCTATGATGACATCATCAGCACCAGAAATCGGTTTAAGATCCAAACATCGGAATTGGTAACAGCCAGCTAACAATTCTCGAAGCGATCGGCCAATTTGTCCAGCCGCACCCGTAATCAGAACCTTTCGCATTTCCTTTGTCAACCAGTCAAATTCATTCTGATTCTAACATTAACCTGTCATGATTTTAACTCTATTAGAAAATCCAATTGTTAGATTATACATCAATTTAATTGGCTGGGCTTTACTAGGATTTATTCTCGGCAAAAAACTCCCCGATAGTACATCCAAGTATTTAGGCCAGTTTCTCTATTGGATTGGTGTTCCCCTTGGTATCATTGCCTTTATGCGGGGAGTTGATATCTCTGGATATATTTGGATTTCCCCGATAGCGGGATGGCTTGCTATGTTGGTTGGGGCAGTTTTTGCGCGTTTTTGGATGGAATTAGAAATCAGTGATGAACGTATTAAAGCGATCGCTTCTGGTCTGATTAACCCTCGCGATTTAAAATCAGATCAACCCATCCCAGACACCGCCTGGACTCGACCAACCCAAGGCAGTTTTTTACTAGCTATGATGGTAGGAAATACCTCTTATTTAGGCTTTCCTGTAGTCTTGTCTTTAATCGGTCCTGAATACTTTTTATGGGCAGTCCTTTATAATACCCTCGCCACCAGTCCCGGACTTCACGGCATTGGCTATATGATTTCGGCTAATTATGGGAATAATCCCCTAGCACAACGTCGGAAAAGTCCACTACAAATTATTTTCGGAAATCCGGCTTTATGGAGTTTTGGGTTTGGGTTTTTTTTCCGCCATGTTCCCCTCCCAGACCTGGCAGAAAATGGTTTAAGAACTTCGGCTTGGTCTATTGTCACGTTAGCGATTATTATGATTGGGATTCAACTTAGTCAATTAGGGAAACTGCAAAAATTAAGCCAAGCGTTAATTTGTCTGGCTATTAAAATGATTGTAGTTCCGTTAGTAGTAGGAACAGGTTTGATGTTTTTGGGAGTGACAGGTTTACCGAGATTAGCTATTGTTCTCCAAATGGCTATGCCGCCTTCTATTGCTACGGTAATTTATGCGATCGCCTACGGTCTTGACAAGGATTTATCGGTAGCTACTGTAGCTTTAGGTTCCGTGGGTTTATTAATGACAATCCCGATGTGGTTATGGCTATTTGCGCCTTAAAATTAAATCGGTAGCATGGTAAACAATAGCATCAAATTCGGAGGGGTCTAAACTAGCGGGGTCGCGATAGCCTAAATTAATGCGATCGCACATTTTCTCATCAATATATTCCGATGCCAAAAACACCTTAATTCTCTGTAAATGCTGCCCAACCCTAATTAAATGACTAGCCACTAGGGGATTATTTAACTCTCCCGAATCAACCCAGGTTTTCACCTGTTCAGGAATAGCATAACCGAATTGATTAATAATATCCCCGTGGGTGGCAGAAATCCCCTCAGCCAACTTCCCTCTCACCACCAAAGTTCCCCCATCTCTGACCATATCTGCACAGTTATAAACCGCTTTAGCAGCCTGCCAAAAATCGGCACTTTTGTCATCCACAATAGCCAGCAATTTATCGCAGGGTTCAACAGTTTTTAAAAACAATTTAGCACTAAGTGCGGCCGCCTGACGATAGGAAGATTGTAAATCACCCACAAACACATCGACAATACCAGTGGGAAGGGTAACAAAGTTAACGGAAACGAAAGTAGCCGGAAAGGCTTGAGTAGCTAACTCTCCCACTTGAGCTAATATATCCCTAATTGGGTTATCCACTTTTGCCATAATTTCTTCAGTAGGGAAGAGGTTACTTTTCCAGTGAGTGTAATCAATTATGGCTTGATTAGCAATTCCCGGACACAGATATTTTGTCCCCCCAGAAAATCCCACAACTCGATGAGGAAATACACTCCCCAAACACATGACGACATCCTGATTCATCATCACGCTGTTTAACTTGACAGTGACCCCATCAATCACGCCAATTTCGACTAAATGACTATCATCAAAGGCATTATGATTTAACAGGTTTATCTGTTCAGCCTCTGTGGGGGATATTCCCAATTTATTGAGCATTTCGGTCTCAGTCATCGGTCGATGAGTTCCCAAGGCAAAGATTACGGTAATTTCTGGGGATAAACTTCTGTTAATAAAGGCTAATAATTGGGAAAAAAAGAGGTCAATAGGTGTGGAACGGGTGACATCTTCACAGATAATCAGAAGGCGATCGCACCGTTGATTTATGGACAACAAATAATCGGTTATTGTGCGGACAATAGCATCAACAGAAATCAGACTAACTGTTTCTAGGGTGATAATTTTCATACTCACTTAAATATCAGCAATTAGCGCCATCAAATCATGAAAGTAGGTTGGGTGCAACCCAACACCGTCATCTGATGAAAGTAGGTTGGGTGCAACCCAACACCGTCATCTGATGAAAGTAGGTTAGGTGCAACCCAACACCGTCATCTGATGAAAGTAGGTTAGGTGCAACCCAACACCG
>NZ_JARPLU010000022.1:19346-22100 GCF_032349615.1 Limnospira sp. PMC 1279.21
TCAATCAACCCCTTCTCTAACCCCTCACCCAACCGCCGCCAAATCACCCATTTCAGCCATCCTTAAAAAAACTCCCAAAATCCCAGTTTTACCCCTTGACAAATCCCGAAACTTGACTTATTATTAAAGAATGGAAATCCGTGGCGACATATATATGCCTATAAACGGGTCAAGGTTCTAATTAGGCAGTAAATCGAAAAAAGCGATCGCACTTTCAGCCCATCTCATAGACAAGTAGCTAAACGGAAAGCCGCCCAACCATCACCTACCCCCAACCGAAGATATTACCATCTTCTAAACTGACATTAGTAACCCCTTCCAGGACACCCACCAGTTGGTCAGAACCGGCTACATAAATAGCTGTACCACTATGAAAACCGCTGGGTAGTGACCCAATTTCATAGTCATCAGGGCTACCGAGCAAAACCACCATATCCTGATTTACCTGAAAGTCAGTTACTATGCTGTAACCTTCTCCCGGAAGCATTACCAAAGTATCATTTCCCTCGCCTCCCACCAGAGTATCAACACCTTGAGCGCCTCCAAATAGGATATCATTACCCTGGTCTCCAAACAAAATATGATTCCCATTACCTGCTACCAAGGTATCATTCCCCTGACCACCATAAATGGCATCATTGCCGTCGCCTCCAAATAGGATATCATCATCTTTATTTCCCAATAGGATATCATCCCCCTGACCAGCAACTAAGATATCATTACCCTGACCGCCAAACAGAGTATTATCTCCCTGGGAAACCTGGAGCCAATCATCACCTTGAAAACCCAGCAAAGTTTCATCAGAAGCCGTCCCGATAATTACATCATGATGGTCAGTCCCAAACCATTGATTGGGTAAAGGTTGAGTAATAGAGCCTTGATTCTCGGTTGGCAAAACTCCCGTAATTTGAGGCGGGAAACTATCCCAATTAATGACTTGATGAATTTCTGGTCTCCCCGGTGTGTCAGTACCATCTACTATCAACCTGCTAATAAAGGCATCCCGCTCACCACTATTGGTTTGCCCATCTAGGTCGCCCGCAGTCGAGCCCGCCACATAAATAGACCCATCACTACCGGTGGTCAGGGCACGAGCATGGTCATTCAACCTGGTTCCCAACAGGCGCGTCCAGTCTTGAGTACCATCAGGCTGGAACCTGCCGATAAAGGCATCCCATTCGCCACCACTATTGGTTTGCCCGTCTAGGTCGCCCCCAGTCCAGCCCGCCACATAAATCGAGCCATCACTACCGGTGGTCAGGGCACTAGCCGAGTCCGAAGCACTGGTTCCCAGGAGGCGAGTCCAATCTTGAGTGCCATCAGGCTGGAACCTGCTGATAAAGGCATCACCCCTACCACTACCACTATTGGTTTGTCCACCTAGGTTGCCTTCAGTATAGCCCGCCACATAAATCGAGCCATCACTACCGGTGGTCAGGGCATGAGCCACGTCCCCACCACGGGTTCCCAACTGGCGCGTCCAGTCTGTAGTGCCATCAGGCTGGAACCTGCTAATAAAGGCATCAGGCACAAAATAAAAACCACCACTATGGGTTTGTCCGTCTAGGCCGCCAAAAGTCCTTCCCGCCACATAAATAGACCCATCACTACCGGTGGTCAGGGCATGAGCCACGTCCCAAAGCCTGGTTCCCAACAGGCGAGTCCAGGCTTTAGCGCCATTAGGCTGGTACTTAGTGATAAAGGCATCTTCCTCACCACTATAGGTTTGTCCGTCTAGGTCGCCCCGAGTCCTTCCCGCCACATAAATCGAGCCATCACTACCGGTGGTCAGGGCATGAGCCCCGTCACCGTCACTGTTTCCCAACAGGCGCGTCCAGTCTTGAGTGCCATCAGGTTGGAACTTGGTGATAAAGGCATCAGGCCAGCTACCACTATTGGTTTGTCCATCTAGGTCGCCCCAAGTCGTACCCGCCACATAAATCGAGCCATCACTACCGGTGGTCAGGGCATGAGCATAGCGCGAATCACCGCTTCCCAACAGGCGCGTCCAATCTTGAGTGCCATCAGGCTGGAACCTGCTGATAAAGGCATCAGCCCTACCACTATTGGTTTGTCCGTCTAGGTCGCCATAAGTATAGCCCGCCACATAAATCGAGCCATCACTACCGGTGGTCAGAGCAGTAGCCGAGTCCTCCTCACCGCTTCCCAACAGGCGCGTCCAGGCGAACTCTGGCGGCGCGGACATCTGTACTGCTACTGGTTCACCTTCTACCCCACTGAATCCCTGTGAGGGCATGAAATTCTGAGAATCTGATGATTCAAAAATATGGAATATTTCGCTAGTATTGTTCATTAGGGTATCCCCCTCCAATGGAGCCATAAAGATTTCATACCTGGATTGGTATTTACATGGCTAACGACAATTGTACTTGGCTCTCAATATAACCGGCCACCATCATTCTTAAAAAAAGCGATCGCACCATTTCCCCACACTCTCTAAAACCCCGCTACCCATCAGCAGATTAGGCAATCCTAAAAAAACTCTAAAAATCCCGATTTTTTCCCTTGACAAATGCGGAAACTTGACTTATTATTAAATCATGGGAAACCGTGCCGACATATATAATGGTTTTTTGAGCCTATAGCTCTGGGTAGGTTGGGTGAAACCCAACAGCGGTGAGATGGTGGTGTTGGGTTCCGTTCCTCCACCCAACCTACTTAAATAGGCTATATGACCGGCCACCATCATTCTTAAAAAAAGCGATCGCACCATTTCCCCACACTCTCTAAAAC
>NZ_JARPLU010000022.1:22110-28953 GCF_032349615.1 Limnospira sp. PMC 1279.21
GAGATGGTGGTGTTGGGTTCCGTTCCTCCACCCAACCTACTTAAATAGGCTATATAACCTGCCACCATCATTCTTAAAAAAAGCGATCGCACCATTTCCCCACACTCTCTAAAACCCCGCTACCCATCAGCAGATTAGGCAATCCTAAAAAAACTCTAAAAATCCCGATTTTTTCCCTTGACAAATGCGGAAACTTGACTTATTATTAAATCATGGGAAACCGTGCCGACATATATAATGGTTTTTTGAGCCTATAGCTCTGGGTAGGTTGGGTGAAACCCAACAGCGGTGAGATGGTGGTGTTGGGTTCCGTTCCTCCACCCAACCTACTTAAATAGGCTATATAACCGGCCACCCTCATTGTTAAAAAAAGCGATCGCACTATTCCCTCACACTCTCTAAAACCCGCTACCCATCAGCAGATTAGGCAATCCTAAAAAAACTCTAAAAATCCCTATTTTTCCCCTTGACAAATCTGGGAGCTTGACTTATTATCAAAGAATGGAAATCCGTGCGGACATATATAATGACTTTGTCAAATAGTCAATGGGAGTGAGCTGCTAGTAAATGAAACCCCTATGAACTTAACTGGCGCAAAAACCAGAGTTATTCCCCTCCATAGTTCAGAGGGAGAAATCTTAGGAATTTGGGTGTAACCATGACGGTTAAAGTCTCTGGTTACGGGTTCATAAACTCCATACAGAAAGGACAAAACTCTGGGGTGATGTTGATATACTCTGCGATCGCCGGAGGTAAAAGATAGCCTGGCTCTTGTTTCTCAATGAGCGATCGCTCTTCTAGGAGGCTTAATGCTTTGGTAATCTGATCAGCAGTTGTTGATGATAGTATGTTTTGCCACAAAGCGATCGCCAGAGGTTGCTCACTCCTCGCCAGTGTGTATAAAATTTGTCTTTCCAGAGCCGATAGTCCCTCTAATTGGGGTTTTATTAATTGACAGATACCACCACAAATAATTTGATGGCTACTCCAAAAATCATTAACATTTTCTAAACATAATTCCTTAATCTTCGCCACAGCCATTTTAATAGCTAAGGGATTGCCTCGATAGTAATTAACCAGTTTATTCACTTCTGTATAACCTGATTGTAAGCCTTTTGCCTCAATCAGTTTGGCTCCTGCTTTTTCTGTAAGCCCCCCCAACTTGAAAATACGAACTGGCAGTAATTCTCCTTCTCAAGTGGTGATTTCATCCGGTTTCTCTCGACTGGTGACGATCGCACAACTTTGATGTTGAATTTCTCCTATATATTTGAGTAACTCACCATAGCCTTCATATCCAGATAGATACAACTTCAGACATTCTCGGCGAGGATCCAGAACAGTGTCCCAGTTGTCCAGTACCAACAGACATCGGCGTTGCTGGAGAACTTTGATCAGCATAGACAGCATCCTTGTTTCTGAAGGCTCAACAGTCACCGTTTGGGTGTAGTTGATTACTGACAGGATATCCGCCAATAGACTCAGAAGTGGGGGGCGATCGCGGAGACTACGCCAGATGACCACCTCAAACTCCTGCTGCACTTCTTGAGAAAACTTAACAGAAAGTGCTGTTTTACCCACCCCCCCAAAACCAACTATTCCCACCAAAGAACAGCGATCGCTCAAAACCCACCGTTTTAACCTTTCCAACTCCGCCTCCCGTCCCCAAAACTGAGAAACATTCGTCGCTTCCCCCCAGTCTTGCCAACAAGTTGGAAATTGGCGGGCTTCCTGCCACCGACAGTATTCCTCCTGTAACACTGTATGAAGATTGCGTTTTGTGACCGTCTTTCCCGTTGCTTTAGACAGCATTTTCCACAACTGAGCGCCAATCTGACGAATATAGTCGTGTTCGTATCCCAAACGAGTAGCAATTTCCCGGTAGGAGCGCTTTTCCCAAGACTCACAGAAAACCTGTTCTTGGATGTCGCTCAACTGGAAACCTGGCTTTAACATGGATAAGAGGCGATCGCGAATAATTTTAGCTTTTTTTAAGTTCATTGCTTAGATGCTCCCGCTGACTGGATATAATCGGTTATGACAACGCCAATTTTCATAAAACTTAACCGTTAAGATTTAATCATTTTTGTTGACACAACTTAATTTCAACAACTCACATTTTATCACAGTTATTGTGTTAGGCTATATCTATTAAAAGTGGTAAGGTGTTTTACCTATTTTTATGGCATTTACAGTTTCACTAGATATGAGAGGTAATTGTAATGGATTCTATCAGCGGCTTTCAAGTGGTATCTCCAGAACACGATCCTTACGATCCCAATACACTGCTCTCCTCCGGTCTTCCGACTCTTGATGTCTTTGATATTAACTATGACCTTTTCCCCGTCAGTTCATCGGAACCGAAAGTTGACCCCCTTGCCATTGAAGAACCAGGAGAATACGGTTTAATTGCTCCGAACACCCTAAACAACCTCAAATTGGGCTATGCCCAAGAGATCACATTTATTCTGGCTGCCAACGATCAGCCAGTAGACAGCAAAACTTCAACTACTAGCATCACCACAGATTTTATTACTGGCTTACCCGCAGATATTGAAGTTATAGAGAACTATCGCAATTTCTCAGCAGTCGCTCTCAGGATTGAATCCGTAGATCAACTAAACCACATCCTGAAAAACCCCGATATTCTTAATTTAGTCCCCTATGATTCAGGGGCCTCAACTGGATTAATGACTGCTGAATCCGACTCCCGTTCCCGTCCAGAAAATCCGCGATCAGAAAATACCAATGATTCCAGGAGTTCAGATTCTCAGACCAGTAACAACGATTCTCAGACCAGTAACAATGAGATTGTTATTGACTCCGAAATATTAAGTGCGATCGCTGATAAAATTTCCCTAACCGCCTTAGATGCTCTCATAGATGGAGAAGCACAGGAACTCCTGATTTCCTTTAATAGCAGGGATATCGAGCAAGCCGTTGAGGAGAAAATGGAGTTAGAGAATTGGTCTGTTGGTAGCGATGAAGTAATTAACTATCAAGCCAGCCTGTTCTCGGAACTGAAAGATGACATCTTATCCCCCTTCAGCCAAGATTTGGAAATCCTCGACGACTATGAAAATCTACCGATTACCTTTGCCAAATTTGATCAAGTAGATCCCCTAATCGAATTGCTGCAAAATCCCTATATTTTAGGGGTAGATGTTCCTCAAATTCATGAAAAAGCCTTAGCCGAAAGTTTGCCTTTAATTGGGCAACCCAGAGCGATCGAAGCAACAGGTTTTACTGGAAGTGGGACAACTGTAGCGGTACTGGATACAGGTGCTGATCCCAATGCTCCTGGACTGCAAGGACGAATTGTTTATGCTCGGGATTTTGCCCCCGATGATGGGCAAGATGATGATGATGGTCACGGAACCAATGTCAGTGCAATCGTGGCTGGAGTTGCCCCCGGCACTCAAATTGCTGCCCTAGATGTTTTTGATTGGGATTTATTAGCATATGACTCAGATATAATTGCAGCAATAAACTGGTCAATCCAAAATCGTAATACTTACAATATTGCTGCCATCAATATGAGTTTAGGTGGCAGCGCCAAATATACCAGCCCCCGCTCAGATAATGCAACTGGTCTCGGTCAAGCGATCGCCAATGCCAGGAACAACGGAATCCTACCAATCGTCTCCTCTGGAAATGATGGCTTTACGGATGGGATATCATCCCCTGCTGCTTTTGAAAGTGCCATTTCCGTCGGCTCAGTTTATGACTTCACTGGAACTTATGGATGGGACAGCGCCAGCCCCGATCGCGTTTCCAGTTTTTCCAATAGTAGCCCATTTTTAGATATTCTAGCCCCTGGTTCTGAGATTACTGCTGGAGGATTATCAAATTATAGTGGTACTTCCATGGCAGCCCCCCACGTGGCAGGAGCAATTGCCGTTCTCCGTGAAGCCTTCCCCAATGAAAGTTCAGAACAACTCCTACAGCGACTGATCAACAGCGGAGATCCAATTACCGACCACCGCAATAACATTACGAAAAATCGGATTAACCTCGCTTCTGCCCTGCAAGTCGAATCTTCCCGACCCGATAACGACAACTTTGGACAAGCCGCAGTTCTCTCAGGAACATCAATCACCGTAACAGGTAGTAACATCGGAGCGACTCAACAGTCGGGTGAACCCAACCATGCCGGAACAGGTGGCAGTTCCGTCTGGTGGACTTGGACAGCCCCTATTTCTGGAGAAGTCACCATCAACACATTTGGCAGTAACTTTGATACCGTCCTAGCTGCTTATACCGGTTCCTCAGTCTCCAACTTAAATACTATTGCCAGCAATGATGATAGTGGTGGTGGTCGGCAAAGCGAAATCATCTTTGATGCCATAGCAGGAACCAGCTATTACATTGCAGTTGATGGATATCAAGGAGCCACAGGAAATATCACCCTCGATCTCTCCCTGGCTACAGCAAGCCCCGCGAATGATAATCTCGCCAACAGTATTGCTTTAAGTGGGGCATCAGTCAGCACCACCGGGACCAATATTAATGCCACCCAACAGTCGGGTGAACCCAGCCACGCCGGAACAGGTGGCAGTTCCGTCTGGTGGAATTGGACAGCGCCTAGTTCTGGAACAGCCACCATCAACACCAACGGCAGTGATTTTGATACCGTTCTTGGGGTCTACACGGGTTCTTCCATCTCCGGTTTAACAGAAATTGCCAGTGACGATAATAGCGGCTTTGGACTACAAAGCCAAGTTACCTTTAATGCCGTAGGTGGAACCAACTACAAAATTGCCGTTGATGGATTTAACGGAGCCCAGGGCAATATTAACTTAGATTTAGTGTTCGCCACCAGTCAACTACCTAACGATGACTTCTCCAGCAGTGCTACTTTAAGTGGGACTTCCGTAAATATCACCAGTAGCAACGTCAACGCCACCAAAGAACCTGGCGAACCCAATCATGCCGGACTATATGGCGGTAGTTCAGTTTGGTGGAATTGGACTGCTCCTGATTCAGGATTAGTGACCATTGATACTTTTGGTAGCAACTTTGACACCATCCTAGCTGCATATACTGGTTCATCTTTGTCTAACTTAACCGAAATAGACAGCAATGATGATACCAATGGCCTACAAAGCCAAATTTCCTTTGTTGTCGAACCAGGAACTACTTATAAAATTGCCGTTGATGGATTTGGGGGAGCCTCTGGAGACATTAATTTATCTCTGTTGCTAGAAACCAGCCTGTTAAGCAATGATGATTTTGCTAACAGTACCTCCCTCGGTGGTTCCTACGCCAGCGTTACCAGTAGCAACATCGGTGCTACCAAACAGCCAGGAGAACCCAACCACGCTGGTAATTCTGGCGGTAGTTCCCTGTGGTGGAATTGGACTGCTCCCGGTTCAGGTAATGTGGCGATCAATACTGGAGGTAGTGATTTTGACACCACATTGGCAGCCTATACGGGTTCTTCTATTTCCAATTTGACCGAAGTAGCCAGCAATGATGATTCTTTGTGGTATGGACGGCAAAGCGAAATTATCTTTGACGTTATAGGGGGAACCAATTACAACATTGCTGTTGATGGATATAATGGCGCATCTGGTAACATTAACCTAGAACTGATTTACTCAGAAACTCAGGGTAATAATGTCGATCTGATTCCTGGTAACTTTACCCTGAATACCACCCAATCTAATCCCGGAGATTCGATTCAAGTTACCTATTCCATTATGAATACGGGTAGCGACGATGCTGACAGTTCTGAAGGTGGATTCTGGGTAGACTTTTACCTGTCCGATGATTCCAGTATCGATCCTGGCGAGGATTATTTACTCGGCTGGACTTGGGTTGATCCCATCCCCGGAAATAGCAGCACAGGGACTTTGACTAAACAAATTTCATTACCCAATACCAGTGATTCTTTCTGGAGTGGGGATGGGGAATATACGATTGGTTTGATTGTTGATCCTTTCGGCTTTGTAATCGAAACCAATGAGTCGAATAATACCGCTGTTCGTAATATTACGATCGGCACATCAACAGAACAACCCTACACCAGTGTCCCCATCACCATTAACGGCACCTATGAAGGAATTATCGGAGATTTTAACGGCGATGGAATCTCAGATGTCCTTTGGTATGTCCCTGGACCAGGACAGGATTATATCTGGTTCTTTGATGAGGATGGAAACTACGAAAGCCAGCCTTTTACCGTCAACGGCACCTACACCCCCATTCCTGGAGACTTCAACGGCTCGGGTATTAGCGATATCCTCTGGTATGCACCCGGACTCGCACCCGATTACATCTGGTATTTTAATGAAGATGGAGACTATGAAAGCCGTCCCTTCACCGTCAATGGCGTTTACACCCCCATTCCTGGAGACTTCAACGGCTCGGGTATTAGCGATATCCTCTGGTATGCACCCGGACTCGCACCCGATTACATCTGGTATTTTAATGAAGATGGAGACTATGAAAGCCGTCCCTTCACCGTCAATGGTGATTATATCCCTGTTCAAGGTGACTTCAACGGTTCAGGTATTACCGATATCCTCTGGTATGCACCCGGAACAGCACCCGACTACATCTGGTCTTTTAATGAAGATGGAACCTATGAAAGCCGTCCCTTCACCGTCAATGGTTATTATATCCCTGTTCAAGGTGACTTCAACGGTTCAGGTCTGACCGATATTCTGTGGTATCGTCCCGGTCCCGGTCAAGATTACATCTGGTCTTTTAATGAAGATGGAACCTATGACAGCCGTCCCTTCACGGTCAATGGTGATTATATCCCCCTTCAAGGTGACTTCAATGGTTCAGGTCTGACCGATATTCTGTGGTATCGTCCCGGTCCCGGTCAAGATTACA
>NZ_JARPLU010000022.1:28963-29326 GCF_032349615.1 Limnospira sp. PMC 1279.21
TCTGGTATTTCCGCTAAACTACCCGATGGTCTAATGCCATAAAACTATCAAAGGAGGCGATTTTTGTAACACTTACAAAAATCGCCTCTATTCATTTATTCATTTACCTGATTACATCTGATCTTTCCCCTTGACAAATACCGAAACTTGACCTATTATTAAATAATGGGAATCCGTGCCGAAATATATATGAAATAGCCTCAGTGCGATCGCTCCGAATAGTAGGTTGGGTGAAACCCAACAGGGGTGAGATGGTGGTGTGGGGTGGCGTTCGGACCCCCCAACCTACTCAAATAGGCGATCGCTCTGAATAGTAGGTTGGGTGAAACCCAACAGGGGTGAGATGGTGGTGTGGGGTGGCGT
>NZ_JARPLU010000022.1:29336-42291 GCF_032349615.1 Limnospira sp. PMC 1279.21
TGGTGGTGTGGGGTGGCGTTCGGACCCCCCAACCTACTCAAATAGGCGATCGCTCCGAATAGTAGGTTGGGTGAAACCCAACAGGGGTGAGATGGTGGTGTGGGGTGGCGTTCGGACCCCCCAACCTACTCAAATAGGCGATCGCTCTGGGTACGGTGAGATGGTGGCGTTGGGTTCCGTTCCTCCACCCAACCTACTTAAAATAGGCTCTAAAAATCCCAGGTTTTTCTCTTGACAAATACCGGAACTTGACTTATTATAAAAGAATGGGAAACCGTGCCGACATATATAATGGTTTGGGGAGGGGTTCAGTCTCTCCCGGTAAAATTACCTGAAAGAGAGACGGAATTAACTAGCTAAGACCAGTTCTTTTTGGCGGGTTTAATGTGAGGGACTCCTAATCGAAAATATGTAGGTGCTACTGGTTCAATATCGGGGTCAAAACCACCTACTTGATTAGTCCTGAGCATCCATAAATCAGCCCCTAATTGCAGAAAAATCATGGCGATTTGGTCGTGAACCCAACGAGGTAGAAGAGTTCGCCAACTAGACAAAGCCTTAATCAGAGTGTCGCGGGGTTTTTCGACAGTCAAATCACCTAATTTGGGGGCATTAAATCGCCAGTCTGGGCGTACCTTTCCCATGGGGGTTAAATAATGTTCGAGGGTATTCAGTAAATCGCCTAACTGTTGGAAGCGGAGAGTTTGCTCATGATTAGGGTGTTCTCGCATCCATTTAATGATGAGGGGATTTAATTCTAACTCGGCTAAAATTTGCCGCAAAGAGGAATATAAGGCTTGGCTAGAGTCCTGACAACAGGAATTAACGGGACTCACAAAAGTAGTTCCGGTTCCGTCTCCGACACGATAACGCGCAGCCATAATATCTAATTCCTGAATAACGGCATTTAGGGGGGAGAATTTGATGCCATCAAAATCATAATCTTCGGTGAGGGGGCTAAACTTAATTAGAGTTTCGCATAATGGTCGCACACCCAACCATCCCCATTGACGATCGCCTCCATAATGTTCCCAAGCATTCGCCCCAGAAATAATACCATCAGTATTATTAGTATAAATTTGTCGGTACTCGATCGCAAAACGTAACTCCCCCGTTAAAGGGTCTCGTTTCACCGTAGCTACCCCGAAAGCAAAATGCCCAAAATAGATTTTCATTGATGCTAATTCCGCTTTCTTTCCGCCAATACCGCCAAACAGGTGCATCATCAAAGCGCGATCGCCTTCTCGCCATTGAGAAATCGCCATATGATCATCTTCACCCTCATTGTGCGGAGATAATAACACATTTTTCATCTGCCCCTTTTCCGCCTTTAAATTACTCAAATAATCACGCCTAAAGTAATCCAAGCATGGTGTCAGACCGTGAATCACCCGTTGAGGGGAGAGGCGGAACATTTCCCTAGGTGCGATCGCCTGTACCGTAAACCGACCTTGCTTATTTCTCGCCCCATAAATATACCATCCTCCGCTGTTAACCGGAGACTCTTCCACCCCCTGATTATTAAAAGAATAAACCCCATTACGATTAGGGATTACCGTCGGCATATAAACTATCTCCTCATACCCATCAAAATCCCCTGTAGACGGGTTAAAATGCCGAACTTGAAACAGGTCATTGCCCAAGTTTTTGACAAACCTTACCACCCCATAAAACCGCCCGGAAATTTGCATCGGTTCCCGTTGAATATACACCACCGGAACACCCTCCCCAGTATCCTTAATTACCACCGGTTCACGAAGTGCCACAATCATATCATCATCAGGTCTCGCCCCCGCCAAAGACTCCAAAGGATCGACATTTTCCCAACCATCAAGTCGGTGAGGATGAACCTTTCCCTGTCGTTGACTAAGCCGCGCTTGATCAGAGAAATTCACATCCATTTTTAACAATTTCGAGTAGTTTTGCACCCACTGTTCATCACTCCAGCGCAAAATTACTACCTGTCCGATGCGATGTTGATTTTCCGGGTCAGCATGATAAATTTCCAGCCGCACCCCTTTCAGGGTTTCCCGTTCATCTTTACTTGGTAAAATTAACCGACCTATCCAAGTATAATTGGGGTGATATAACTCGGGATTTAACCTTTGTTGAATTGGATAATAACCCACCTGATTAAATAACCCCTGCTTGTAGCGTTCATATTCGCTAATGGTGATAAACTTCTGCGGGTCTAATCCGGTGATTTCCCAATTTTGACAGAGAATACCTGTAATAATTTGCACCGTCTGTTCCAGGTGCGTCCGTCCGTCCGGTAACAGCGCATCCCCCATGGGTCCATCATCGCCATTATGACCTACTGGACCCAAAGAAATCAAGATAATTCTGCCCCGTCTTTTGGCACAATTCCAATTAGAAAGAACGGAAATCGGCCAGCGTCCTGAAAACATAATCGGACCGAGTTTTTCCACATTATCTTTTTCCCCCACTAGGTGATAGAGTCTTTGAATCGCCATAGCCCCGGTATTCCCACTAATTACCCCCGCTAAAGAAATCACCTCAATGGGGGCATTAATATTGTATTTCAGGAAGCTAACCGCACCCATAGACATCTGACCACCCCCACTGTAACCAATCAGGGTAATCGGTTTACCACTACCGAGGGGATAGCCAAAGCTAATTAGACTATTATAAATGACTTGGGCTAATCCTTGGTTTTGAATCGGACCATAACGGGGGTCGGCGGCGATCGCTACAGAAACTACATTGCGGAAATTGATAATAAAAGCGATCGGGTTAGCCGGATTTTTTAGGGATATTGATTCAATGATTTGCCAAATAAACGATAGGGGACGGTCTGAGGTTAGGGGTTTATTGGTGACACTATAAGGCATGATTCCTTTGACGATGAGAATATCATCAGGTAAGGACTCAGCTACCTTATCCAACATATTTTCAACTTGGGGGAGGTATTCATGGGAACCTTGATTGATACCGTCTAGGTACATTACATAACGGGAAATACTGTTGGGGTTCTCGATTTCTTTGACCGGGGTTCCTGTATATTTCAGGGTGCGATCGCCATACCATCCCGCCCACCAACTTAGGGCTTCTAGGGGAGTTAGGAATATCGAAAAGAATAGCGCGATCAAGCCAATAGTCGTCAGGTCGATCGCTAATTGCAAAGTTTGTTCTAACGCATTGTACCAACGACTAAACCAACCTGGGGACTGGGAGGAAATTAACACAAACACGAAAAACCCCGTTAATCCTAATGCGATCAATTGGATCGCCCGGTTGCGTTTGATGGTTTCTGGACTGTGGCGGGTCGCAGCATCCAGTATTACTTCATTACCCACATCATCGATGCTTTCGATATTACCTGATATCACCATTTGTGTGAGTTTTTGGCGATCGGTTACTACCTCGGTTCCCGCCACTAGGTTAGTTAACTTTTGACCCAGAATCATTAACGGACTGCCGATCGTTCGTTGTAAAATCTGCAATAGTACCCAGCCTAACCCTACCGACGAAAAAGTAGCCCAGGTGTCAAAATTGGTTACTGCTTTAATCGCCGTTACTTCCGCTAGTAATGACCAAATCGACAGAAATACACCAATGGGAATGCCAAAATAGGGAAGACCCACTATGAATCGTAAAATTTGCGGCGCGTAGCTTAATCCTAGCGTCGTAATCGTTGCTTGTAGGTTAAGTCCGCTATTAAATATCGCATTGTGGACTAGCCAAATACTCGCCGCCCAAAACCAAAACGTGAACACAAACAAAATCGCGGCCATTCCTAAACTCAGCACAAATCGGAAGGGTCGGACTCGGTTAATAAATAAAACAATCGATTGACCTATCGCCTGGGAGACTCCCGCCACCAACACTATTGTTAGGGCTAGTCCTCTACCTAGGGGTAGGATATTAATTTCTACAAAAGCATCTCGGTTTAGGGACAGCGCCCCTAAGATTAGATGCCACCACTGATCAAATGCCGTTTCCATAGTGATTTATACTGCCTAGACTTAAAGCGATCGCATCATTGTGTCGTTTTTGATTGAACTCGCTATGATATCAATATTGAAATTTCTTAACTTTTGTTTACAAAATGGAATTATCCCCAGTTAGCTTTGGCAATACCAAGGCATGGCTCAAGAAGCATATACTATTTGGCAATGAACCTAACCCAGAATTGGTCGCTATTCTGACCGTGTACTTTGTACAAGGTATTCTGGGCCTCTCCCGTCTCGCCGTTAGCTTCTTCCTCAAAGATGATTTGGGTATGAGTCCCGCCGAAACCGCCGCCCTATTCGGAATAGTCTCTATTCCCTGGGTGATTAAACCCCTATTCGGCTTTATGTCCGACGGGTTGCCAATTTTTGGATATCGCCGCCGACCCTATTTAATCCTATCCGGGTTAATGGGGACTTTCTCCTGGGTTTACCTAGCTACCTTCGTTGATCATCCCATTACCGCGACAATTGCGATCGCCCTTAATTCCCTATCCGTAGCTATCAGCGATGTGATTGTAGACTCCTTAGTTGTAGAAAGGGCGCGAAACGAGTCTATCAGCAATATCGGTTCCCTTCAATCCCTCTGTTGGGCTTCCTCAGCCCTGGGGGGGCTAATTACCGCCTACCTCAGCGGCTATCTCCTGGAAATCTTTACCTCCGAAACAGTTTTCCTCATTACCGCTACCTTTCCCCTATTGGTGATGGTTGTCGCATGGGCGATCGCTGAAGATAAAATTACTAACATCTCCAATTGGCAAACCGTCAAACACCAAGTCCAACAACTGCGGGCTGCCATCACCCAAAAATCCATCTGGCTACCCACTGCCTTTATCTTCTTGTGGCAAGCTACCCCCACCGCCGACTCAGCCTTTTTCTATTTCACCACCAACGAATTAGGATTTCAACCAGAGTTTTTAGGACGAGTCCGCCTAGTTACCAGTATCGCCGCCCTCCTCGGTATTTGGTTATTTCAGCGATTCTTTAAATCTGTCCCCTTCCGTAAAATCTTCCTAGTCTCAACCCTTCTCTCCGCCGCCCTCGGTATGACCATGTTACTCCTAGTTACCCACACCAACCGCGCCCTAGGAATAGACGACCACTGGTTTAGCCTCGGAGATAGTCTCATCCTCACCGTAGCCGGAGAAATCGCCTATATGCCTGTTTTAGTCCTCGCCGCCCGCCTATGTCCCCCCGGTGTAGAAGCCACTCTTTTCGCCCTATTAATGTCCATCTCTAACCTTTCCCGACTCCTATCCCACGAGTCTGGCGCACTTCTCACCCACTTATTAGGAGTCACCGAGACTAACTTCGATAAATTATGGTTGTTAGTCATTATCACTAACTTAACTACCCTTTTACCATTACCCCTAATTCGCTGGCTACCATCTACCACCGCCGAAACTAACACCCATAACATCCATTCACCCAACCTAGAATCAACCGCAGAATTAGTCCCCGAATTAGTCACCACCGATTAATTAATAACTGGGAATCGGTAATCAATCCCCCTTTCCGACTCCCTCCCCCTCACCTAATCGGCGGGATTTATGCCTGCTATTCTCAACCTATCTTGACCTATCACACATCTTGATATATACTAAATATATCTACTAACTGATGTCTGATATCAATTAACCATAATTTCTCAGTTAATCACCTTAAACCAAATCATTGAATCATGCAAAATACCATATCTGAACCCTCCCAAAATCAACTATCATATAACCCCCAAGAATGGCAAAAAGGCTATTTGTCTCAACCCAATGAATACAACTATACCATCACCAATATTGATGGAGAAATCCCCCCAGACCTGAAAGGAACCCTATTCCGTAACGGTCCCGGTTTATTAGATATCGGTGGCTTACCCATTCATCACCCCTTTGATGGAGATGGCATGATTTCCGCTATCCGTTTTCAGGACGGACAAGCACACTATCAAAATCGCTATGTCCGCACCCAAGGCTATATAGACGAACAACAAGCCAAAACTATTCTTTATCGCGGTGTATTTGGAACCCAAAAGCCTGGCGGTTTTCTCCACAACGCCTTTGACCTGCGGATTAAAAATATTGCCAATACTCAAGTCATTTATTGGGGTGGTAAATTACTCGCCTTATGGGAAGCAGACCTACCCTATCATCTCAACCATCAAACCTTAGAAACTATTGGGCTAGATAACCTTAACGGTATCCTCGAACCCGGAGAATCTTTCGCCGCCCACCCCCGCATTGACCCCAGTTCTAAGTTTAATGGCGGTTCCCCAAGTTTAGTTAATTTTTCCATTAAACCAGGACTATCAACCACTATCCGTATTTATGAACTCGACAGCCATGGTAGCCTCCTACAAAAATACGCCCATACAGTCCCCGGATTTGCCTTTATCCATGATTTTGCCATCACCCCTAACTACTGTATTTTCTTCCAAAATCCTGTAAAATTTAATCCCCTTCCTTATCTGTTTGGACTCTGTGGCGCAGGACAATGTGTGCATTTTCAAGCTAATCAACCTACCCGCATCATTGTTATTCCTCGTGACCCCGCACAACGACAAAATATCCGACATTTTGACGCTCAATCTGGCTTTGTTTTCCATCATGCTAATGCTTTTGAACAGGAAAATAAGATTGGCGTTGATTCTATATGTTACCAATCTTTACCAGGGGTTGACCCACAAGCTAATTTTCGCGATACTGATTTTAATGCCTTAGAACCTGGTCAACTCTGGCGGTTTACCCTTGACCTCACTACCGGACAGGTTCAGCGTCAATTAATAGAATCTCGCTGTTGTGAGTTTCCTACTACTCACCCTAATTCTGTCGGTCGCCCTTACCGATATCTCTACTCCGCCGCCGCCCATAATAGCCAGGGAAATGCACCCCTTCAGGCGATTATTAAGTTTGACCTGGAAACCGGTTTGCGTCAACTTTGGACTGCCGCACCACACGGCTTTACCGGAGAACCTGTCTTTGTTCCCCGTCCTCATGCTACCTCCGAAGATGATGGCTGGTTATTGACTCTCGTTTATAATGCACAACACCATCGCTCAGATGTCGTTATTTTGGATGCGAAAAACCTTGAAAAAAATGCGATCGCTACCTTACACCTTCAACACCATATCCCCTATGGCTTACATGGGACCTTCGCCAACATTTAACTGACTTAACATTGGGGCAGCTTTTTTGTATACAATCTTCTTGCCCCCTTCTGGCTCGCCTAATGTTAACTTTTGTAAAAAAAAATTAAGTTTTGTTGCAAAAAATTTTTTTTTGGGGAGGGGGGTTGCTTTTTCGCGGCACTTGCGCTACACTTTTAATATAATGGGATGGTTGCAAAATTTTTATTTTAGGCAATACTCCATTATTAAACTTAATACAAATATACTATCATTAATCCTGAGCCCCTGTCAACCCCTTTAACAAAAATTGTCGGCTGATGAATTTACCAAATGCTCAATCTGTCTCAGAATTTGACCGCCAGATGATGCGTAATTGTCTAAATCTGGCAAAGGAAGGGCTAGGAAAAACGGCACCAAATCCCCTAGTAGGTTGTGTGATTGTCCGTGATGACCAAATTATCGGGGAGGGATTTCACCCCGGACCAGGACAACCCCATGCAGAAATTTTCGCCTTGCGGTCTGCGGGAGAATTAGCCAGGGGAGCGACAGTATATGTGAACCTAGAACCGTGTAACCATTACGGAAGAACTCCCCCCTGTAGCGAAGCGTTAATTAAAGCAGGAGTTGCTAAAGTAGTGGCGGGAATGGTGGATCCGAATCCTCTGGTAGGTGGACAGGGAATTGCTAAACTGCGCCAAGCCGGAATAGAAGTAATTGTGGGAGTAGAAGAATCAGCCTGTTTAAAATTAAACGAAGCATTTGTTCATCGGATTATTTATAAACAAACCTTTGGTATATTGAAATACGCCATGACCCTGGATGGGAAAATAGCCACAGATACAGGTCATAGTGCTTGGGTAACAGGTGCGATCGCTCGCCAGGAAGTCCACCGTCTACGGGTCGCCTGTGATGCGGTAATTGTGGGGGGAAATACGGTCAGGCGAGATAATCCTCACTTAACCACCCACGGTCAAGGGGAACCCAACCCGTTGCGGGTAGTCATGAGTCGTAGTTTAGATTTACCATCATCAGCGCGACTGTGGGACACTTCCGAGGCTGCTACCATAGTTTTTACAGAAGTTGGTTCCCGTCCCGATTTCCAAGAACACTTGCGGAAAAAGGGGGTAGAGGTGCTGGAATTTGCACCATTGACACCCGCTAAAGTTATGTCATATTTCTATGAGCGTCAATTTTTGTCCGTGCTATGGGAATGTGGGGGTCGTCTAGCCTCTGAAGCCATAACTCAGGGGTGCGTTCACAAGATTTTGGCGTTTATTGCTCCTAAAATTATTGGTGGACAGGCTGCACCCTCTCCGGTCGGTAATTTAGGCTTTAGTCAAATGACTGAAGCCTTATCCCTAGAAGCAGTAAGCCTGCGAGCGATCGGTTCAGATTACCTAATTGAGGGTTATTTGTCGAATGGCTGGTCTGGAGCCTTACCAGAGGCTTTTCAATTCCAGACTACAGGGAGTAAAGCCCTATGAATGAGGTGGTTATTTTAGGCTTGATGGTCAGCAGCCTCGGTGTGGAAGCCGTCCTCGCTGGAAGCTGGCTATGTCAATTGCAGGATGAACAACAACAAGAATATGAAGAGGAGGAAGAAATCTTGACTCATTATGATTCCGATAATCCTAACACCACCACTATTGCATCATCTCAATCTCAGATATCCTCCCCTAATCATCAAGACTGGGAATATAAAATTGTTCGCGCTCAAAGAGATTTATTTCGGAACCCTAAAACCTTTGAAAAACTTTGTCAGGAAGAGGCGATCGCTGGTTGGGTAATGGTGGAAAAACTAGACGATCGCCGCATTCGCTTTCGTCGTCCTAGCAACTACCAACCATCCCAGTCAGATCAGGTAGCCTTGATTGACCCCTATCGGTCTTCCTATGGGTCTAGTTTTAACTTGATGGGTTTACTAACAGGTTTCGCCTTTTTAATCGCCATTATTCTCCCCGCTTATTTGGGATATATATTGGTATCAACCACCTTAAATACTCGGCTCCCAGAACTACCCATAACCCCCGAAATAACTGAAGATAATGAAAGTGAAGACATCGAAATCCCCAGATAAATCCTATAGATACCATCAGAGTTTAGCACCCCATTAAGTTTATACTTTCGATTTCTGAGAAAATGCGATAATTGGTCTATTCTGCTGTAGGATAGACCATTATTCTATAGTGTTCATCTGGTTATGACTGCAACTAAAAGCCTCGAAACCCTTGGCTGTCTTGGTCAAGTTACCTTAGAAGGTGATCTGGTACGCCTTAAAGGTTGGTCTGCTTCCTGGGGAGGTGGTCCCGTCCTGGATTTTCGTATTAATATTGGTGGCTTAGATGTTCCTGAGTTTCGGGTAGAGAAAGGGTTAATTAGTCAGGATGTCCAACAGTTATTTCCTAGTTTAGATCACGCTGACCAGGCTAGATTTTTAATTTATATCCCCCTAAGTTGGATTCAACAAACAGGTTTATTCAATAGTTTGGTAAGGCTAACTCCTATATTTGCATCGGGAGAAGGTGATGTTTTATTTGGGTTCTTGGAACCTTCGCTTCCGGTTCCCGAAAAAAGCGATCGGGTTGGGGTCGGTGGTAGTTTTAAGTTTGTGGCGGCGGACTTTTTAGGACACTTTGTTAATAAAGCCAATTTACAACCAGCAGAGGCGGTTCTTGATGCGGGTTGCGGGGTCGGTCGCATCGCTTATGGTTTGGCTTATTATCTCAACTCTCAAGCCTCTTATCACGGGTTTGATATTGTTCCCCATTGGATTGATTGGTGTCAGCAAGTGATTAGTGCTACCCGTCCTAATTTTCATTTTGAATGTGCGGATTTATACAGCGATCGCTATAATCCCACTGGCAAAACTCCCGCCGAAAATTTTGTGTTTCCCTACCCTAATAACCAATTTAATTTTGTGCTGTTAACTTCCGTTTTTACCCATTTATATGCAGCCGCCAGTCGGAATTATTTACAACAGATAGCGCGAGTGTTAAAGCCGGGTGGTAGGTGTTTATGCACGTTTTTTCTATTAAATGATGAAACCGAATCCTTGATTAAATCCGGTCGCAGTTCCCGGAATTTTGCCTATGCTGTCGGCGAAAGTTTTATCGATGATCCTGATAATCCCGAAGATGCGATCGCACATCCCGAAGCATTAGTAATGGATTGGATTAAGGATTCTGGTCTATCAGTACAACGCCAAGATTATGGGATGTGGTGTCGTCGGAGTCGTTCCGCTAGTTATCAGGATATGTTGGTGTTGTGCAAAAATTAAAGCATTTACCTCATTCTAATCTCACCAAAAACTCATAGGTAAAACCTCGGAAATTCGAGTCAAGCTCGAAAGTATAGGTTCCCGATTCCGGAATCATTCCCGTCCATTCCGTTAGGTCATCATTAGCATTAACATCATCCCCTAAAAGTTGACCATCTGGAGTGATAATATAGGGGAAAATAGAGTTTTCCGCCGTAACTGTCAGGGTTTGACCTGCTTCAGCTTCCAAGGTATAGCTATGGCTACCACCGCCAATAATTTCACCTTGGATAATAGCTGAATTACCACCCGGTAAAAATTGAATCGGTTGGCGGACATTCGGACAACTGCTATGGGTTCGGTTTTTAGCAACCCATCCCGGAACCGGATCGCTAATTTCTAGCCAACCGTCTTGCTCATTTACTACCGAAATAAAAGTATTATTGGGTAGTTGACCAACAATGTTACCTTCCTGAACTTGAGGCGCGCGCCGTACATTTAAAGGAGGGTCAGGGTCTTGGACAATTGCCATAGTAATCTCGCAGCCAGTTGTCGGGGGTCTCACCACAATTGGTGGCGACTCTATAACCCCAGGTGCTTGACTTGGCGCACTAGGAACCGGGGAATCAGTAACTGTTCCTTGAGGTGAGGCGGCGGGAGTTTCCTGTGAAGATCGCCACTGAATAGCGATCGCTGCTACTATAACTGCTGTCACCAGTCCGGCTACACTGGCAACTATCAATTGCTTGGGTTTGAAGGACATGGGACAGACCTCGCTGGTAGACAAAAATCATCTTCAAAAATTGCAGAGTTCCCAATTCCAAATATATCAAAACTTACCCCCTCTTCCCCAATCCTTCAGGACTCTAACCTAAAACTTAACATGATAATTATCCCTAAAGTCATAGTTCAGTGTATTTTTAACATAACCATTATTTCCTGTCCCGATCGCAAATCCTGACTCTATTCAATGCCTAGATTAACTGGTACTCGGGTACAAGTTCCCAAACGCCATCAATTACTCACCCAAGTTAAACAGGAGGTGAGACAATATCGGCTACAGTCTCCCCATCGCCATGTTCTCACCAAGTTAGCCCAGGAAAAACCCCCCCTACGCATGAGGCGCGCTTGGGATGTGGAAGTGAAAATAGGCAGCCGCCCTAGTGTGAAATTAGCAGCTAATGCCGGAATTATTGAAGTATTCGATCACATTGATGGCCGCCTGTTGATTTTGGGGGGGACTGGTTCCGGGAAAACTACCACCCTGGTGGGACTGGCTAAGGTCTTAGTAGAGAGAGCCTTATCTGATGAACATGAACCTATGCCGATTTGGCTCAATTTATCATCTTGGCGAGTTGAGCAACAGTCTATCTCCGATTGGATGGTAGAGCAAATGCACCTCAAATATGCGATCGCTCCCGAATCAGGACGCTACTGGATGGAACAACTCCAGATTCTCCCCTTATTGGATGGTTTCGATGAGGTCGAAGAACATCATCGGGAATCCTGTATTCAATATATTAATGATTTTTTAGACAGTCATCTCTCCCCCCTACATTTAGTAGTATCTAGCACCGTCAAATCCTATCATCCCTGTCAGGCAAGGTTGCAACTAAATGGTGCAATATTGTTACGTCCCTTGACTAATCGACAGATACACAAGTATTTAATGAATGCTAGAAGTCGGGAACTTTGGCATGACATCGAAGAAGAACCACAGTTATTAAAAATCGCCCAAAAGCCATTATTTTTAACAATGATGACCCTAGCTTATGAAAATATCTTAATCTCATCTTGGAAACATTTAAACACCATTGATGATCAACAAGAGTATTTATTAAAAGCCTATCTGCGCCATCAAATTTCTAGCTTACGCGATCGCCATCATAATAGTGATGCCGGAAAAAACTACAGTTCCGAACAATTCCGCCACTGGCTAACAGAACTCGCCAAACGCCTGGAAAAAGAACAAACTCAAGATTTTATCCTCGATCGCATCCCGAAAACCTGGCTACATACCCGCGAACAAGAACGGGCTTATCATCTGGGTATGAAGATAGTCGAAAGTGGGATTTGGTGGTCAATTATAGCAATCATGATCCTAGCAATCATTTGGCGATCGCTGCCATTGTTAATCGCCGCCATGACCCTAGGAATCATATTAGCCCTCACCTACCAACCGTTGAGCCTAAAATTGGCGATCGAACGCCTGATCTTGCGATTTGTCCTATGGGGAGAAGGAGATGCACCCTGGAACTATGCCCAATTTTTAAATGATGCCACCGGGTTACTGTTGCTCAGAAAAATAGGCTCACGCTACCAATTCATTCATCGCCTACTACAAAAACACCTTGGCAAAACGTGACCAGCCTTACAACACAGGACGTAACTCCTCTACCAGGGCTCGCCTCAGTAGTTGATGATGCCCTGATGTCCCTATTTAGCCCGTCTGACCCAGCCCACCAGAGCGTCTATTTGCCAGTTTTAACTTTGCTACTTGCCAAGATTGCCATCCAGTCGGACACTTAGACTTGGGAGAACTGATGCAGTCGAGAGCATGATTTAATCTCAAATTAGGTTAACATTTTACGGCAATACGGTATAATG
>NZ_JARPLU010000220.1:0-6380 GCF_032349615.1 Limnospira sp. PMC 1279.21
TATTCATTATTGAGTTGCGAATCTTTTGGGGTATTGTACCTTATTGTCCTAAGATATCAAGCAAATCTTGGATTAAATTCTTGCTCCTACTAGGCTCTATTTCTTACAATCAAACCGCGACCTGTGGGCATATCCCGTCCATTACAGCCGGGCATTGGCTTCTGGTCACATCTCTCATCCTCAAGCGTTAGGGGTCGAGAGTGAAGTCACCTTCACCCTCTCCCATTCAGAACCGTGCTTGATAGTTTCCCATCACACGGCTCCTGGTGTGGATACCCTATTTGTCAAAGGAGCAGAATCAAGAGACCTGCTTTCTACTTCGATGTTCAGAGCTATATGCACCACGTAGTCTTTAAACTCGTCCTCGCCATTATACTCTTACTGACCGCAGTATCTATATCCCCACCGTGACCTGTGGGCATATCCCGTCCATTACAGCCGGGCATTGGCTTCTGGTCACATCTCTCATCCTCAAGCGTTAGGGGTCGAGAGTGAAGTCACCTTCACCCTCTCCCATTCAGAACCGTGCTTGATAGTTTCCCATCACACGGCTCCTGGTGTGGATACCCTATTTGTCAAAGGAGCAGAATCAAGAGACATTAGCATCTGTGGGTCCTAATTGTTGGACTATTTCCACCATAAACTGCTGAGTCTGCCAAAAAGAACGGTTGAGGCGACTAAATACATCAAAGGCGACATCGATATCAATTCTCAATTCTGGGTTAGGGTAGCTTTGTAAAAACCCTAGTATTGATAACCCAGACTCGCTTTCGGCTGCTTCTAATAGGGCGGTTTTAATGTCTGCGCCTCGGGTTTGGGGGTCCTGAGTGCGGGTAATGGTGGCAATTTCGTCAAGGATGTTTTCGCCAATTTGGGTTGTCAGTAAATTGCTGACGGCGGTGGGTGGGATACCTACTTGAGAATTTAAGACTCCCAGGACTTGTTGTTTTTGTTGGGGGGACAGAAACAGCTCATAACCTCGGAGTCCGGGGGGAACTTTTCCGGTGTTGGCTAATGTTTCTAAATCTTCGATTGCCAGAGAGAGAGACATAATCCCTTGGCGAACTATAATTGTTTCTGCTGCCTTCACTGGGGTAGCGATCGCAATATGAGTCCCCAATGCGATCGCCGAAAGTACAGCTAACTTGAACCTAGACCATTGAAAGTTCAGCCCCATAACACCTCAGACTACTGGTTGAAAAAAAAGTGAACCTAATCTTTTTGTAACACCTCAGAGAAGGCAAAATCAGGAGCAGCTAACACAAAAATTGTAGCGGGTAATCCCGTAGCCATTTTCTGGAGTCCCTCGTAATATTTACTGTACTGCAAATCCTCTTTGGGGGTAGCCATACCCAAAAATACCAAATCGGCATCCTGAGAGGAAGACCGTAGAATTTCCGGGAAAGGTTGTCCTTGAGACACAATCACCTTGGGTTTAGCCCCAATGCGTAACTGTGCAACCACTTTAGCCAAATTGGTATGGGCTGCTAGTGCTGCTGTTTCGTCGGGTACAACTAAGTTTAAATTAATTTCGGCTCCGCGCCATTCCAGACTCGTCCGCAGCAAATAAGCCAGAATTAGCATCAAGCCTCCATTAGTATTAAGACCCCCCCACCAGAGATCAATCTTCTGTCGCGCGCCAAATCCCCGATCTGATTCATCTCTTAGTATGAGTACACTACGAGCGGTTTTGTGAAAATGTACTAGGGTTTCACAATATGATTTTCGACGTTCAGGGGATTGGGAATCCCCTAATAAAATTGTATTGGGTACTAAAGGACCAATTCCGTAGGATTCTACGAGTTGACGGGAGCCAGTGAAGGGATTATCTGCCATAATCACCCGGACTAAGCCTGCTATGGCTCGTTTTTCTAAATAATCGCGCAAAATCGCTTCTATTTCATTTCTTTGGGTCGGACTACGGGAGCCTGTGGGTAAGATGGTGCAAACAGTAAACAGGCTGACGTTATGAGAAAAATTAGCTGCTAATTCCACTAAAGACCAACGTTTATTGGGCGCACCGGAAAAGGTGAGGATATGGGGTCGCCAGTTTTTGGTGTCTGGGGTGTAACTCAGTTGAAATAAACCCCGACGCACTAGCGCCATCCAAATTCCCTGACGGATATCTCCCCAGGCGCTTTCTAGTTCTCGTCGCTCTAACCAAATATAGATACTAAAGACAATGATAGCCGCGATAATGGTGGCGATCGCATCAATGAGGAACATTACGCCTAAACAGCCGACGACTCCCAACAGAGACAATAGCCAGTGAACTTTGAAGGTGGGACGAAAGGAGGGACTTTCTAAAAAGGTCTCGATACCTGCTGCTAGGTTGAGTACCAAATAGGTGGTCAGAAAGAACATACTCAACACTGGGGCGATCAGGTTGAGGTCGCCGACAGCAACGGCGATTAATACAAATCCTAGGGTAACAACTGTGGCGATACGGGGTTCATTATCGGGTCCCGATCCGGTTCCTAGGAATTTTAACCAGTTGGGTAAAATGCCATCTTTGGCTAAGGCTTGCAGGACTCTTGGCGCTCCTAATATACTACCTAGGGCGCTCGATAGGGTGGCTCCCCACACTCCCAGCAGGATAGCGGGTCCCCAGAAAGCTATCCGTTTCATGATTAGCGCATCGACTAGGAGGCTCTCTGTATCCCCTTGCATCCACAATAGGACGGGTAGCAACATATATATTACATAACCTGTGCCGACGGCGGCGAGGGTTCCTGTAGGGATAGATTTGGTGGGGTTTTGCAGATCTCCTGACATATTGACCCCTGCCATAATTCCAGTAACGGCGGGGAAAAAGACGGCGAACACTTGCCAAAATCCTACTTTGGGGAGGTTGGTGGCAATTGCTATGTCTTGTGTGCTGGCTTCGACTGGACTACCGAATAACAGGGAGATTAGGGATAGGGCGATCGCTGCCATGATGAAGTATTGGGCTTTAATCGCTAATTTGGCGGACTTAATGGCAATTATAGCCACCATGATGGTGGTGATGATGGCTACAACTTTAATATTGAGTTGGGGAAAGGTGATGACTAGACTTTCGGCAAAACCAATGGTATACAGAGCAACGGAGATGGCTTGGGCAAAATATAAGGGTATCCCAATGGCTCCGCCGGATTCAATACCGAGGGAGCGACTAATCATATAATAGGCTCCGCCGGCTCTGACTACTTGATCAGTGGCGATCGCACAAATGGAAAGGGAGGTCAGAAAGGTGATAGATGTTGATAGGGTGACAATAGCTAAGGTTCCCCACAGTCCCACCTGACCGACTACCCATCCAAATCGCAGATACATAATCACCCCCAGGATGGTTAAAATTGAGGGAGTGAAGACACCACCAAAAGTCCCTAAACCTGCTCCGGTTTGGGAAGTTGGCGGGGGTTCTGATGATGGTGGAGATGGCAAAAAGGGTAGTTTCATGATCACACTATGTTTCAACCCAAGTCAATTAGACTTACCGGACTCGAGAAGATACTCTAAGAAGGTCTGGGCGACAACTGATAATTGTTTCCCGTTGAGGTAGGCTGCATACCAACAGCGTTGGATGGGAAATCCTACCACATCTAAAGTGGTTAGCTCTCCTCGATCGCCATACGAGTTTAATGTATGTTTGGATAAAACGGAAATCCCCAGACCTCCGGCGATCGCTTGTTTGATCGCTTCGTTGCTACCTAACTCTAGGCGTACCCGCACTGATACCTTACTCTTGTCAAATAATTTCTGCACTGCCCTACGGGTACCTGACCCAGATTCTCGCATGATAAATGGTTCATGGTTCAGCGCTTCAATGGGAATTTGGGTTTTACCGACGAGGGGATGGTTACAGGGGGCTACCACCACTAGGGGATTATCTAAAAAGGGTTTTGTACAAAGGTCTATATCTTCGGGCGGTAGACTTAGTATATATAGATCATCTTTATTTTCCAGCATCCGTTGGGTAATCTGTTGGTGATTGATCACCTGTAGGGCAATATCAATGGCTGGGTAGTTTTGACAAAAAGACCCTAACAGTCTGGGAATAACGTATTTAGCTGTGGTGACTACTGATAAACTTAATCGTCCCTGTTTAGCGCCTTTCAGGTCAGCAATGGTCATATCGAAATGTTCCAGGCGCTGGAAAATATCGTGACAGGTCGCTTGTAACTCCTGACCTGCATCAGTAAGATAAAGTTGTTTGCCAATTTGCTCAAATAGTGGTAGTCCCACCGCTTGGGATAGATGTTTGACTTGACTTGAGACAGTGGGTTGGGTGATCAATAACTCTTCTGCTGCGCGAGTGAAGCTACCGTGACGCGCTACGGCTTCAAAAACCTTTAACTGATGCAGTGTGGCCTGAATCACCAGCTTTGTCCTCCAAGTAATGGGTGATGATTGTACTATTGATTTAAGTCTATCAAAATATAGAGAATATACAATAGATTGACACTGATATAATATAATTACCTATTTCGGTTATAGCAGTTCCTAGATCCGAAGGAAGCGGAAAGCCTTTTTCCGGCTGGGACTAATTCCCGCCCCTGTATAACCCATGGGTTATCTGTTGGCTTTCAGTTGCGCCCGGTTGGTATGGAGGGGCGATCGAGATTTTTGATCGCGATCGCTCAGATCCCAACCCTAAAACTTTCATATAGATTATATTTACAATACTTAATATTTTTTTTAGCCATTTAGTGATATAGATATTTTTTCCCAGATACCCGATATGTGGTTTTGCAAAGAAATATAAACAAATGTAATGGAAATATTAACAATATTAAAGGTTGACTGAAGCCATTTATTGATAGTATTTTAATCAATCGGCAAATAGCCGGAAATTTAAAGAGCGATTCCTCAGAAGGGAGATATAAAGGAGTTATGTCTTACTCTCAAACTCAAACCAAATCGAAAGCCGGATATCAGGCTGGTGTAAAAGACTATAAGCTGACGTATTACACGCCGGATTATACGCCCAAAGATACAGACATTCTGGCCGCGTTCCGTGTTTCTCCTCAACCGGGAGTTCCCCCGGAAGAAGCGGGAGCAGCAGTAGCAGCAGAATCTTCGACCGGAACTTGGACAACTGTATGGACTGACCTGTTAACAGACCTCGATCGCTACAAAGGTCGTTGCTACCACATCGAACCAGTACCCGGCGAAGACAATCAATATTTCTGCTTTGTTGCCTATCCGCTGGATCTGTTTGAAGAAGGTTCCGTTACCAATATGTTAACCTCCATCGTGGGTAACGTATTTGGATTTAAGGCTCTGCGGGGCTTGCGGTTGGAAGATATGCGGATTCCAATTGCTTACCTGAAAACCTTCCAAGGCCCTCCCCACGGTATCACCGTTGAGCGGGACAAATTGAATAAATACGGTCGTCCTCTGTTGGGTTGCACCATCAAACCTAAACTGGGTCTGTCGGCTAAAAACTACGGTCGTGCGGTTTATGAGTGTCTGCGTGGCGGTCTGGACTTCACCAAAGACGACGAAAACATCAACTCTCAGCCGTTCATGCGCTGGCGCGATCGCTTCCTATTTGTACAAGAGGCGATCGAAAAAGCCCAGGCTGAAACCAACGAAATTAAGGGTCACTACCTAAACGTAACAGCCCCCACCTGCGAAGAAATGATGAAACGGGCGGAATTTGCCAAAGAAATCGGCACCCCCATCATCATGCACGACTTCTTCACCGCTGGCTTTACCGCCAACACCACCCTAGCTCGTTGGTGCCGTGATAATGGTCTGTTGCTGCACATTCACCGCGCTATGCACGCTGTGGTTGACCGTCAACGTAACCACGGTATCCACTTCCGGGTTCTCGCCAAGTGTCTGCGGATGTCCGGTGGTGACCACCTGCACTCCGGTACAGTTGTAGGTAAACTCGAAGGTGAAAAAGGTATCACCATGGGTTTTGTAGACCTGATGCGGGAAGACCACATCGAAGAAGATCGTTCTCGTGGTATCTTCTTTACCCAAGATTGGGCTTCTATGCCTGGTGTAATGCCGGTTGCTTCCGGTGGTATTCACGTTTGGCATATGCCAGCTCTGGTGGAAATCTTCGGTGATGATTCCTGCTTGCAGTTCGGTGGTGGTACTTTGGGACACCCCTGGGGTAATGCTCCTGGTGCAACTGCTAACCGTGTGGCTCTCGAAGCCTGTATCCAAGCTCGTAACGAAGGCCGCAACCTGTTCCGTGAAGGCGGCGACGTGATTCGTGAGGCTTGCAAGTGGAGTCCTGAGCTGGCTGTGGCTTGCGAACTTTGGAAAGAAATCAAGTTCGAGTTCGAGGCCATGGACACCCTGTAGGTTTCCTCAGATTTTGAGAAGTCAGCACCCCCGGCTGAAGCACGGGGGCTTCGTGCCCCCCTTTCAGGTAGCTC
>NZ_JARPLU010000221.1:0-6317 GCF_032349615.1 Limnospira sp. PMC 1279.21
TCGTTTTTCCGCCCCGCTTTAAAAAGACGGAGCTACCAAACTCCCGAATTTTTGCTGTGTGCGCCGTATCGTAACAGCATATCTAAACTAGCCAATCGATTTTGCCAACTTTGGACTTGGTAGGGTTTTTCCCTAGCATGGAGGGTCATATAACCGTTAAATTGAGATTGAAAAGTAGCTAATTCTCGTTGAGCGCGACTCAAGGCTTGAGGATTGGGGGACTCAGCCAAATTTTGCAAAGCCTGTGCTAAAACCTCTGCTTGGTTTCTAAAGCTGTTTAGTTGAGATTCCCTGATCCAGAGTTGGTCATTAGCGAGGAGAAAACTCCACTCTCGCTTGAGGGCTAAATAGCGATCGCTGGCAGCTTTGAGAGGCTGACGATAGGGGATAATGTGGCTGTGGTTTCCGCCATTATTTTGAGTGCGACGCAAAAATCCCTGTAAGTTGCTATCAATAGTTTCCACGGCAAAAATGGAATAGCCGCCACTAGGTAAATCTCGGAGGGCTTGAATTTGGTCGATCGCCACCACATTAGGAATATCCAAAAGTTTGACGGAGGGGGCGATTAAAGTAGGCCCTAACTGTTGTGGTCCGGTGAGAGGTTGAGTAATGCGCTGTAGGCGATTAGTATCGAGGGAATAAGTCATAGGGACTAGCAAATCAAGATATCCTTGACGCGCCCAAACTTCCCAATGTTGTTGAATTTTGGCAATGCGTTCAGTTTCCGGGTGTGGAAACACCGCCGCCGAGAGAATGACATTCGGATAATTAGTGCTTAACAGTTGTCGGACATCGCGGACAAAAGATGTCACCTGATCAGATCGAAATTGTGTCCACTGTTGCCATAATACCCCATCACGGGGAGTCAGAGAAATGGGGTCAACTCCAGTTAAATCTCTAAACTGGGTTCTGGAGGCTGTACCATAGCCAAAATTAAAATTTCGGTTAGCATCCTGAAAAGGATAGCGGATATAGTCGAGATGAATGCCATCAACCTGATAATTGTGGGCCATTTCTCCGACCAAACGTAATAGATAACTGCGGACCTCCCGGTTAGCTGGATCTAGGTAAGCCTTGCGATCGTTTTCATGCCAAGTCCGACCCTGGTTATCCAAATTAGCCCATTCCGGGTAAGCGGACAACACAGGACCTAAATAACTGTCAGGTTGTCGCAAGAGGGCATTGTGTCGCTGATTAGCGATCGCAAATACCCAAACCCAGGCGTGTAATTCCATACCCCTAGCTTTTGCTAGTTTCACCGCCGCAGCTAAAGGGTCCCAACCGACGGTCAAAGGATTCTGGGAGGGTGCAACTCGCGAGGGGTAGATAGTATATCCGGCGTTGACAGTTTCAAAAAATACGGTATTAATTCCGGCATCTGCCAAACGGTCAAATATTTGGGCGAGTCCTGCTTCTCCTCTGGCCGCGACGATTGTACCACGATCTAGCCAAACTGCCCGAATTTCTGCACCCGATCGCTCTCCGTCGGTGGGGTAATTTTCCCACAATTTTTGACGGGCATCTAACCATAATCTTCTGGCAGCTACCCAATTTTGGGCGGCTACCAATTCGGGAAACTGTTTAATCGCTTGTTGGGCTAGGGCGATCGCATTTTGTGTCCTTGATGGTATAGAAGATGTGGCGTGTCTAGCAATTGTAGTCACTGGATTTTTCGGTTCAGCCGAAGCTATCTGCAAGTTAATGGGGGTACTACCAGAAGCCGAAGCTATAACAGCATTTTCAAACCTACCCAACAGATTCTCTAATTCTTCCCTCATCAAAATGGCGGTAGTGTTATCAATGGGGTCGTTACCCGGTTTGACCTCTAACCCTGCTGGCGCTGATTGTTCCGAGGGGTCTGTAAATAATTGCAGCAAAGAAGGACGGGGGTTGACTGAGGCTAGGTTGGGGTTACTAACTCGATTAGCTGGTGGGGGGGTTTGAATAGTTGTCCGGGACCCTGTATTTGACTGCTGAGGGGGGGTTTGAATAGTTGTCGGGGACTCACTAAGCCGCCGGTGAGGCGCTGGTTGTATGGTGTGATTTTGGCGGGCTACAGAGGATTGTGGGGGACTGCTAGCCCCAGTGTAACGATTAATAGCAGCCTGTAACCAAGCTGTATCTACTTCTGGTGACTCTCCGCGTCCCCAATGCCATCCTAAATAAATAGCCTGGGTGGTCGCAATAGCGGCGGCGGAAGCGCTGCTACCCTGCCAAACTCCGGCGGTGTAGCTTTCTTGGGTGGCGGGAATTAATACCCCACCTGCTACGGTTCCACTGGTGTTCACTGTGGCGGCCCACTCTGTTATATTACGACAAATCTGATCTTGACAGCGATCGCTTTGAGAAATCGGCGTGGCTGGGTTACTCAGGGGAAAAGCCCAATAAGACCCGATTAGGGTTCTTAGTCTTTCACGCGCTAAGGGAGTTGAACGGTTCCCCACTGTCCCACTGGCTATTAAGCGCCCTCCCTGTTGTACCCATTGTTCTAATATACGAATTTGGTCTGTGGTCATTACTTCCACATTGGGAAGAAATAATACTCGCAGTCCCCGTAATGCTTCCGCGCTATTGAGATTATCTATATCAATGGTTTGATAGTTGATGCGACTGCTTTGTAGTCGGCTTTCTACGCTATTCCAGTCTGCTGTCGGTAATGGGGAACGTACTACTCCCAAAATTGTTTCGGCTTTCACTGGTCCAGGAAACCAGGCGGAGAGATTAATTATAATACCAGTCAGAATGGCTGTGAGTGGGTACTTTCGGGAAGATGCCATGGGCTGTTAAGTAGTTGGTTATTGTATGGAGCGAAAATCCGATCGCAATCGAGATAGGTTGTTTATGCAGTTACACCCCCAGAAACCCTAAGTCAGGGCGATTATCCCCCCTAATGGGGAAGAGCAGAAATCCTGATTCATTCTACAACTAAAGGCGATCGCCATGAATTGATCAATCCACCCATTTGGGAGACTCACCCCGATTGAGTTGTTGGGTTTATTCGTTCCCTGGGTTCAGGGCGTGAGCAAATCTATGTATAGCCGCCACATTAGATATTACCGCCAAAGCTATCAGTAGGGGGAAAATTTGCCCGGTTAATAATCCTACAATAATCAAAACTGTTCGCACAGCCCGGCTACCAATACTAGCGATACTGCTGCGACCTAATGATTCACTTTTGGCGCGGATATAGGGAACCATTGTAGTTCCCAAAAGTGCTATTAATCCCACGACTAAGTTATCCCTAGGGTTATCTAAGATTAGGGCTGATATTATCAAAAAATCCACATAGCGATCTAAGACACTATCCAGTAAGTTTCCCGTATCCGAAGCGATACCCCTACTCCGGGCTAGGTCTCCATCCAAACAGTCTAGTAACCCACTAATTACTATGGCTACAACTGCCCAAAGATAGTAATGTTTTAAGATTAAAAAACCTGCCAACCCGCCGCCAATCAATAAAGAAGTCCAGGTGATGCCGTTGGGGGTTATCCAAGACACATTAATCAAGACTTTGGCGATTTTGAGCGTGAAAAATTGCAGGATTTTGTCTAGGGGAGATTGAGGGGAAACGATGGAATTTTCGGGAAGTTCCGAGGTCTTTTCGTAGACGGTATCTGACATATTTTGATGGTTGATAAATGTTTTGTTATCAGCCAATAAGTATCACATTAGTTGGCAGAAGTCAATCATAATCAGACACTGACTCAGACATGGCTAGGTATTTAAGGATGAAAGACACGCGCCAAATTGGGTAGGACTTCAACTTTAATGGGGGCTGAGGAAATAGGTTCCCCGTCTATGGCTAAAAATTCTCCATCTTGGGGGTCTAGGTGAAAACCTCGCAGCTTATAATATTCGATTCCTGGGATGGCTAGATGCTGTCCTTTATTGCACAATAAAAAAGCCTTAATTAAGTTGAATTTAGAGATACCACGCCGCACTAATAAAACATCTATATTTCCATCTGTGGGGTGAGAGTGAGGTGCGGGATTAAGATTATAAGCCGCCCAGGGAACATTCATCGCCCATAACAGTATATAATCATCCTCAATTATAAGGGGAGATTCACAGTCGGCAGTAATTAGCGATAATTTGCCTCGATAATGACGCAGTTTCCAGATTTCCCATAGTGCATAAATGTCGGTTTTTAAAGAACCCAAAAACCGCAGATTATCCGATTTGATATCGACGGCAGCAATTAATCCCCAGGCTATGGAGAGAATGCTATAATAAAAGCGATCGCTTTCGCCTTCGCTTTGTTGGACTCCCAAGATATCCAGGGGTTGAATATTGCCTCTGGTGATGGCAATGGTAGCATTGATATGATTATAGGTTTCTCCAGCTTCTTGTAGCAGGGTTTTACATAAGCCATTACTGGTACCGGCGGGGATGATTCCCAGAGGTGTTTTAATGGCTTTTTCCCAGTCTTGACGGTTCATTAAGCCGTTAATTACCTCATGAATGCTACCATCTCCCCCCACAACTACTAAGCCATCAATTGAGGATAAATCCATATTTTTGACGCGGTTTTGGAGGTCGCCAGCATGACGGGTGCAGGTGACATTAAAGGCGGTGTTATGGTGTGCTAAAATGGGTTTTATTTGCTCAAATATCTGTAAGGATTTACCTTTACCGCTGGCGGGATTAATGAAAATCTCTAATCGTTGAGGGGAGGGGTTTGGGGGTTGATTTGACCAACTCATTTTCTGATGATTCCGGGAATTAATTAAAGGCGATCGCCTAATTTATATATTATCATATTATCATAGTAATTTATCCCAAAACCTCGCCGGATAAAATGTAAACCTCCGGGGCGAATTGGGGGATTAAGTATAGTTAAAAAAATCACAGATTTATGAGAGGATTTCCCACGTCAAAAAAATCTTCCATCCAGAGAGAACCAAGCAAGGCACCTTGATTTATAAACTCTTTGACTCCCTGCATATCTGCGGTTTTTTTAGCTTGAGTAAAACCCTGGCTATCTCGATAAAGTACCCATAACTCTTCTGGCTTTAGACTATTTACAAAAAATGGAGAATGGGTAGTTACCATTAATTGAGTATTAGCAGAAGCTGTCCGGCATTCTTCAGCCAGTTGTGGCAATAAAACCGGGTGTAAGTGATTTTCGGGTTCTTCAATGCCGACTAATTGAGGAGGTTTTGGGTCATATAATACAGTTAAATATGCCAATAGTTTTAAAGTTCCGTCTGAGGCAAATTTGGCGAGAATTGGATGAGAAAAAGGTGCGTCTTTTATTTGTAATAACAGACGACCATCTGGCATAATTGATGCTTCTACTTTTTCTAAGCGAGGAATTCGGGAAGATAAAGTTTTTAAGATTTCCTCTAAACGCTGGGGATGTTGTTCTTTTAAATATTGGATAACATTGGGTAAATTATTCCCCGTTGTGGATAATCTTTCTTGGGTTCCTGCTTCGGGAATGCTGCGGGTATTGTCGGCGGTTAAATAGGATAAATACCATCCGGTGATGAACCGCCTTAAAGCACTAACCCGGGGATGTTTGGCAAATTGCCCCAAAGTATTAACCGCTAATAATTCCGGGGAGTCAAGTTGTTCCGTGATTCTTTCGTCTTGTGGGTCTGGCATTTCCCCACTGATGACTTGTCCTTCCCCATTTTTAAAGTCCAAAAAACGGAAGGGTTTACCTTGTCCTCCTCGTCGCCAATGCAGCCATTCTTCGGCGATAAAAGGGCGATTATTTTCTTCATTGATGGCGAGATGATAGGTAATTAAAGGTGAGTCGGAGGTTTCTCGGTATTTTAATTCAATCACAATGCAGCCTTGACTATCTCGGGTGCGGAGTTCTCGAAATCTCCCCCGTCTATCCCAGGCTTTGCTGAGGCTTTCGGTAAAGCATTCAGATAGAAAGGCAAACACATCAAAAATTGTGGATTTGCCACTGCCATTGGGACCTAAAAATACGGTGAGGGGAGTAATTCTTTTTAATTCGAGATTTTGTAAGGCGCGGTAATTTATAACTTTGAGATATTCGATTTTGGGAATTGTACTCATAATTTCGCTGCTAAGACCTACTGCTAACTATAGCGGTGGGTCGGGGAATCCGCAATTGATAATAGTTGGGAAGAGTTTGTCAGGGTTTCCAGATGGTTGGATTGATGGGACTGTCCACCGGGTCAAGGGTTCCGATGTGGATTGATTAACTCTGGGGGTCTGGGGGGTTTCCAGAAGGTTTTTGGTCATTACTATCAATTAGTGCCGAGTTGAGCCATACTTATCAAGAGTTGTAGATGTGACCGAAGAATACACCAGCAAAACCTGTACTCACTGTGGTCATA
>NZ_JARPLU010000222.1:0-6215 GCF_032349615.1 Limnospira sp. PMC 1279.21
AACTCTCGGACTTCCCCCAACTCCCACCTCGGACCTGTCAACTCTCGGACTTCCCAACTTCCCAACTTCCCAACTTCCCAGCTTCCCAACTTCCCAGCTTTCCAACTTCCCAGCTTTCCAACTTCCCAGCTTTCCAACTTTGAAACTCTCCAACTCTCAGACCTGTCAACTCTCGGACCTGTCAACTCTCGGACTTACCCCACCTCAGACCTGTCAACTCCCACCTGTCAACTCTCGGACCTGTCAACTCCCACCCGTCAACTCCCACCCGTCAACTCTCGGACTTCCCCCAACTCCCACCCGTCAACTTGAAGACCTGTCAACTCTCGGACTTCCCAGCTTTGAAACTCTCCAACTCTCGGACTTCCCACCTGTCAACTCTCCAACTTCCCAACTTCCCCCAGCTCCCCTTGACATCCACCGCCACATCTGCTATCATTTAATCATGGGGTAAACATGGCTATACACTTGATTATTTATTCAACACTCTGATCGCCACCTCTCCCCGAATCCCCTTGACATCCACCGCCACATCTGCTATGATTTAAACGTGGGGGAAACATGGCTATACGCTTGATTATTTATTCAACGGTTCAGAAAGCGATCGCCACCTCTCCCCGAATCCCCTTGACATCCACCGCCACATCTGCTATGATTTAACCGTGGGGGAAACATGGCTGTACGCTTGATTATTTATTCAACACTGGTTCAGAAAGCGATCGCCCCAGAAAGCCATAAAATCCTTAAACCAAAGCCCAAATTAAGATATGATGGGAAAACAGTGCAAATTGCATAACCCAATCAAAAACAGATTCCCCAGGGAGTAATAAAACAATGGTAACTCTGAAAATCATCGTTAACATCGTTGTCCTCTTCTTCGTAGGCTTATTTATCTTTGGATTCTTATCCAATGACCCCTCACGAAACCCCAAGCGTCGGGACTTAGAGTAATCCGGCGGAATTCCCAAGCCAAAACCTGATCTAGGGGGGTAAATGGGGTGATCAGTTATCATGTATAACCCATAACTCCATTTACCCCAGTATCACCGATTTGGGATAAGTTTTACTAGCCATAATATGTGGTTAATTGTTATCTAAAAAACTGCCTATAATTACCCTATAGATTGGCATCTTTCCCTAACTAAACTGCCAATATAACTCGCTAAAATCCGCTATGATTAACTCCTTTTAATTAGCTAGGGAGAAGTTAATAACTATGCGATCGCACCTACTCCGATATATGATTTAAAAGGCAGATTCTATCAAGGTATAAGCCCATATATCAGATGGATAGAGTCGCCCAAGCAGCCGGGGTGTCCAAACCAACCCTATATATAGTCATTTTTCCGACAAAGATGGGTTGTTTACCGCCCTAGTCAAAAGGATAGCCCCGGAAAAACTCCGAGAGGTCGCCTCCCCTATCAGGGAAACCAGAGTTAGTCTTACGAGACTTAGCCAAGGGAATACTAATGGAAAATATAAGCGATCGCGAATATCTTAGCTTGCTCCGGTTAATAGTCTCCGAGTCAGGAAAACGCCCAGACCTAGCCCAAGTATTTTTAACAACCCTAGTCAAGCCCGCCATAGAAACCCTGAAAGAGTATTTAAAAACCTGTCAAGAATTGACTATTACCGACCCGGAAGCCACAGCCCGAATCTTCGTAGGCTCCCTGATTCATTATATGGTAGTCCAAGAGATTTTGCCAAGCCAAGATTCCCTACCCATGACAGCCGATCGCCTAATCGATAATTTAGTAGAATTAATTATCCATCAAAAAGCCCTACCATAAAGAATCATCATCCCATCAAATCATGTCGTCATCTCCCAGTTATCGCCCCCCATTTTTCCTTAAAAACGGGTTAATAATGACCCTTTATACAGCCCTGCAAATTAGCAAAACCTGGCAAAATCACACCCACGAACCCGCCCCCCCCTATCAACAAAAAATATTCACCGGGGCGGGGGGTGTCCCCATCTTTGGTATTTATGCAATTCCCCCCAACCCCCAAGGCACAATAATTGGCACTTATGGCATTGTAGGAGACTTAGAAAATCAGTGGTTTTTAAAAATACTAGGTCGCAAAGCCTTTGCCCATGGTTATGCGGTAGTATTATTCGACTGGCGCGCCCACGGTCAAACGGGTAAACTCTCCCCCACACTGCAATCTGACGGCTTATATGAAGGACAAGACTTTGTAGAAATTGCTAACCAGTCACTCGCCCTAGGCTGTCCAGCCCCCATAAGTTTATTAGGTTTTTCCTTGGGGGGACAATTAGCCTTGTGGGGGTTAAAAGCCGCCCAAAGTTCCAGCAATTTAGACATAGCTGGTGCGGCTGTAGTTTGCCCTAGTTTAGACTCCAATAGATCCCTAGCCTATTTAGAAAATCATCCGGTCGGGAAGTATTTAGAAAAAGCCATTACCCGCCAACTGCAAATACTCGCCCATCAACTAAATCCAAACCACCCCAATATCTTCAATCCAGAAGCGATCGCCAGAGTCAATTCAATTCGTAGTTTTGACCACGAATTAGTAATTGAAAAACTAGGATTTGCCACAGTAGAAGACTATTTTACCGCCACCAGTGGCTTGCAGATTTTACCGCAATTATACAAACCCACCCTAATTTTATATGCCGAAGATGACCCTCTATTCGACCCCAGTATTATCCCCGATTTAAAAGCGTTAGCGAGACAGAATAAAGCCATTGACCTATGGCTAACCCCATCAGGAGGGCACGTCTGCCATATTAGCAGTAAATCCTGTCAAAAACAATGGGGCGATCGTGACCCTTGGTGGGCATGGAATCGCATTTTAAACTGGTTTGGAAGCCGGCGATGATTATGCACCCATAGCCAGGCGGCGTGATTATTGTAACCGTCAAATCACAATCATCTTAGGGTGCGTCGCCTTCTCGCCGCCGCCAGTCAAACCAGACTTGGCGAGGGGTTATCAAGACTCTGGTAGAATAGAGGATGGACTGGAGAACTAGCCCCTAGGGATGGCGACCCACGCGAGACCAACCCATTGGCCACACCTTAATACTATTATCAAAACTGCCACTAACTAAAGTTGGCTGAACCGGGTTAAAAACCACATTCACCCAGTGTTGATGACCTTTAATCGTCCCCGTTAAGCCCCCTGGCCTGATTTGCCATAACTTAACAGTACCGTCAAAATCCCCACTAGCCAGAGTTTGACCATCAGGACTAAAAGACAGAGATTGAATTTTCTCATCATGACCGGTCAAAGTTTGCAGGGGGAGACTGGTAAAATATTCCAACTCCAGGCGATTTAAGTCCCAGAGGCGGACAGTCCGATCCCAACTTCCCGTAGCCAGAGTTTGACCATCAGGACTAACAGCCAAAGACCAGATAGCTTGAGGATGAGCCGCTAAACTCCGCCGCAATTCACCAGTTTCCCGATCCCATAATTCCAGCAAACCATTACTGCTACCACTGATTAACATTTGACCATTAGCACTAAAAGCGATCGCCTGTATCTGTTCCTCGTAACCCCGTAAAGTTCTTTCCTCAAAGCCGGTGTCAACATTCCACAAGCGAATCGACCCATCACCTCCCGCACTAGCCAAACTAGCACCATCAGGACTAAAAGCCAAAGCATGAACCCAACCCCGATGACCAGGTAACACCCGCACCAGACGACTATTCCACAAGTCCCAAATCCGAATAGTGCCATCACCCCCAGCACTAGCCAAAAATCGACCTTCAGGAGCGATCGCTATTGTACCAACCGGTTGGTTATGACCAGATAAAGTATTAACTACAGTCCCCGTATCAATATCCACCAAGTTAATCGAGCCATCAGTCTGACCACTAGCTACCAATTGACCATCGGGAGTAATAGCGATCGACCAAATCGGCCCATCACCCGATCGCAAGGTCCGCACCCCAGAAGATTGTCTGTTCTGATAACGGCGGCGATAATTATCAGGTCTGTTTCTGTTATAGTTAGGGCGAACCTCCGGCATTCTTCTCACCGGAATTTCTGGGCTTCTGGGGGTTTCGGGAACCGGAGTCGGCAATCGCGAAGCCAAAATTAGAGACAGTATTGTGAGCGCAATTCCACCCCAAGCCGTCATAATCCACTGCTGGTCAGAACTTTCCGCCAACGCCCCAGCCGTCGGTCCTCCTTTCAAAGAAGCGATCGCCTCCGATGCTGACTGATAACGACGGGCCGGATTTCGCTCTACCAACCTATCTAAAATCCTGCCTAATCGACGGCTAACAGGGCGTTTAAGGTAGTCTCGCCACACCCAAGTATTTGATTTGACATCAAACAACTCAAAAGGCGAAACATCTGTCATTAAGTGCAGACAAGTCACCCCCAAACTGTACAGATCATTTCTCCCATCAAAATGTCCTTGAGTTTGTTCTGGGGCCACATATTCCGCCGCTCCCATCATCCGTTCACCAGGGTATTGTTCAACTTCCACCAGAGGAATAGCCGACCCAAAATCCACCAGAGACAAACGATTACCCCCATAACCATTATATTGAGGGGAACGGACAATATTCTCCGGCTTAATATCCCCATGAACAATACCATTTTCATGGACAACCTCTAGCACCGGAAGTACAGACGTAAGTAGATCCCAAATCTGGATTTCTCCAAATACCCCATCACTAGCCAACTCATCAGCCAAATTGCGTCCGCGAATATACTCATGAACAAAATACTTAGATCCATCCTCTTCAAAACTCGCCCAAAGTTCTGGAATCAAAGTATTCTGACCAATTCTCTCCAACTCCCGCGCACGCAACCTCAAATCCACTTCTATATGCTTATAGCAATCGATTTCACCAGTTCCAGAATCAACATTTTCTGGCGAACCCATAAATTGCTTAATCGTACACTGAGGCTTAGACGGCTTATCCTCATCGACAGCCAAAAAAGTCCGACTGTTAGCACTTTCTCCTAAAATCCTCACGATCCGGTAGCGGTCTTTCAGGCGCAAACTAGCTCCACAACTCTTACAAGTCTTTTGACCAGGAGAATTCTGCGGGTGCTGACACTGGGGATTTATGCAGTAACTCATAACCAGGCATTGTTTCGGTGTATTCCAATTATATGATATGCTTTTCACACCTGGGTAGCCACACTAGCAGAAAAACCATGTAATAAAACGCAACACTCTATATATATGTCGCTAATTCGCATATCTCCCGACTGGCAACTACCCGAAAAACTGATTACCTCAGAATCAGCCTTTGTCAACCGCCGTAAATTTATCAAACAAGTAGTCGGAGCCGGACTGGCCGCCTCTATTTTACCCCTACAGGGATGCGATCGCACTTCTGCCACCTTCCAGACTACCCAAACCCCCTATCCCAACCTAGCCCCAAATCCTAACTTTCTCAATCTCTCATCAGCAACTACCCCCGAAGACCTTGCTACCCGTTATAACAACTACTACGAATTTGGCGGGTCTAAATCTATTTGGGAAGCCGCCCAAAACCTCCCTACCGATAACTGGCGAGTAGAAGTCTCAGGACTCGTCAAAAATCCCCGCACCTACGATATCGATGATTTACACCAAAAATTCCCCCTCCAAGAAAGAATCTATCGATTTCGCTGTGTCGAAGCCTGGGCGATGGTAGTTCCCTGGGTCGGTTTTCCCATGCGTCTACTCATGGCCGACGTTGAACCCACCAGCGCCGCCAAATTTGTCCGCTTCACTTCCTTTTATGACCCCAAAATCACCAAAGGTCCTGGTTTCTGGGCTACTAATTATCCCTGGCCATATACCGAGGGATTAACCATTCAGGAAATGGCTAATGAATTGGCATTTTTTGCCACCGGAATTTATGGTAAAACTCTCCCCAAACAAAATGGCGCACCTTTACGCATGGTTCTACCTTGGAAATACGGCTTTAAAGGCGCTAAATCTATTGTCAAAATCGAATTTTTAGACCACCAACCTCCCACATTTTGGAATACCTTAGTCCCTAACGAATATGGCTTTGTGGCTAATGTTAACCCTAACAAACCTCATCCCCGTTGGTCTCAAGCTACCGAACGCATTGTTGGTAATGGTCCGAGTTTCTCCTGGGACACTCAACCCACATTAATTTATAACGGCTATGGAGAATATGTAGCCCATTTGTACACCTGAAAAGTTCACCAGCCAGCTAACCCACACTGATACATTTACGCGACATTTATCCGGCTATTGCCTGACAATGCGACGATAT
>NZ_JARPLU010000223.1:0-6167 GCF_032349615.1 Limnospira sp. PMC 1279.21
GACCCCTGGGTGGTTGGGAAAGGCGATCGCTTGTTTCTGGAAACTTCGAGAAACCTGGCGATCGCATTCCGGCACCCGGACACGACGCGGAAGGTGTTTGATGTGATGCCGCCGGTGCAGCCGTCCCCACAGAAGCGCGATCGCACCGGATATTGACTCCTGTAACTCAGCCGGCACTCTGTTACAGATTTTTAAAAAATTGTCAAGTGCGGATAACCGAATACTTTGTTCCGTCAAACCGAATGGCGATTCGTGCTATGCGATCGCCCGAGTTGTGGGGATATCTAAACTCAAATGAGGGTGACTTACAATGTATTGTTGACACTCCGGGTCTCTTCAGAGCGGGGAGTGTCAATTCTGACAACTGACGCTGGGTATCCCAAACCCCGTATATTGTCTGACTTCTGGTTCGTGGAACCCCAAGATGATATCTTCTTTGGGAATACCAGCTTGCACCAATTCATCAGCAATTCCATCTTCGGTTTGGTCCCACTGAATCCAAACGCGATCGTCGATAATTTCCACATGAAGGAGACAGCTATGAAAGTGTTGTTGCTCTATCCATCCTTCGGATAGAATCAAATACTGACCATTTTCACCGTCAAAAGCGGCGCGATTTTTGACCGGAATATTGGCGTAATTAATCCGGGCGTAAGGCTTCATAACTTCGCAGATGATTGGGTGGTATTTGTTTAATTTATCCATCGAGTAATTTCCTCCAAGTTTGGATCGAAAACAATCAGTTTTAAATTCTGGTCTGACAGGATAATTTGACCGATTGTTTCGGCTGATAATCGTTGAAAAACTGCCTTTCTGATGGCAATATAAAGATTTTTGTCCGAGTTCAAGTATTTGAGTATTTTGTCGTATAGATAATATTGACCCAGGGCATTTTTTAGATCTTCGATTTCAGATTTTCCGACAAAGCTTTTAACTTCTACTGCAATTTTTACTCCCTGTTTTTCGGCGACCAAAAGTTTCTCGGCTGCCAAATCTATGAAAATATCTTTTTGACCAACTTTGAGACTGAGAGGGTCATCTGTAATTGTCCATCCATCTTTGAGCAGTGCTATTTTGACACAGTTATGATAAATATCTTTTGCCGGCATCTCATTCAACCCCACCTCATGGGTTCAGATTTTAGCACTTAGTTCGACTGTTTGTTATCAACTCCGAAAAGTTGGCAGAAACCAGATACAATGCGATCGCTCTTCGTGTAGCACAGGCATCTTGCCTGTATAATCGGGAGTGCGATCGCCTAAATTGACCGAGTATTGCATCGGGTTCGGTGAAATGAGCATTTTCGTTGAATTTCCAGAACAGTTGTTGGTGGCTTGTCGGGAAGAACCCGAAGGGTTTAAGCGACGGGTGATGATTTTGACTTTGGGTCAACTCTATGAAGAGGGTAAAATTTCTTCGGGGGTGGCGGCGGAGATTTTGGGATGCAGCCGTTTGGAGTTTTATCGTTTGATTGGCGAACGGGGATTTGCCGCGATCGACTACACCGAAGCTGAGTTTGAAGAGGAGGCGAAAACCAGTCGAGAATTAGCCGAGAAATTGAGGGATCGATGAAGGTTGTTGTCAATGGGAGGCCATTAATTGCTTTGAGTCTCATCGATCGCTTGCAACTGTTACCCCGGTTATTTGATGAGATTTTTATCCCGCCCACCGTATATCGAGAGGTGGCTATTCAGGGGGGCGATCGCCCGGGTCGCGAAGCGATTTTAACTCGAACGGGGGCGATCGTGCAAGCTCCGGCAGGGACTTCCAGTATTGAACCGTTACTTTTGGGACTCGATGCCGGAGAATTTGAAGTCATTTTGTTGAGTCGGGAACTCCAAGGGGATTGGGTCTTGATTGATGAGCGTTTGGGACGGCGGGTCGCTTTGAGTTTGGGTTTACCTGTGAAGGGAAGTTTGGGGCTTTTACTGGCTGCTGTCGGTGCAGATTTAATGACTCGGCAGGAAGCCAGGGAATCGGTTTCGCAGTTGCTTAAAAATGGCATTCGTTTGAGTTCGCAACTGATTCGGATGTTTGAATCGGAGTTGGAACGGCTGTGAATGAGTCGGGGTCGCTCCGTTTGTCGTCTCGGCATCAGACTTGGGAAATGCGATATGTGTACCCACGCTGCGCGATCGCTCCTTTTCCGGGCATCTTGCCTGTATAATCGAGAGCGTCGCTCCCATCCCGTCAACCCCCAGCCCTCATGGCTCCATCGGAATTGCTGACGACAGCCGTTGTCGCGATCGCATTCCGGCACCCGGACACGACGCGGAAGGTGTTTGATGTGATGTGGCGGGTGCAGCGGTCCCCACAGAAGCGCGATCGCTCTACCCACAGACTAGGCGATCGCTCCTTTTCCGGGCATCTTGCCTGTATAATTGGCAGGGTCGCAATCCTGGGCGGAACCGGAGTTATACCGATTGAGGACTGGGGCGATCGCCACTTCTGCTAATATACCCGCTTATGGGGGGAGTAAGGGGGGATGTGGGCTGGGAGTCGGCGGTTGGCGATCGCTTTGAGGGGTGATATAATTCGGGTTGATGCCTCCATAAATTCTTTCACCGCAGGGGGAGGTGGCAAGGTGCGATCGCATTACATCACAGCCGGCCTACCACTACCCTAGCAGGATTACTGAAATCCAGGGAAATGGGGATGGCGATCGCTTTTTGAAAACCATCCACCGCCTCTTCTAGCTGACGGCTCCGCAGCAGTTGATTACCCCTCACTAAATCCCTGACTCCCCAGAATCAAGTCTATATAGACCGGTTGGATTCACCCAGGGATTATACCATCATCAGGATATTCTTGCCAAGGATTTTAATCAACCCACAATCAACTACACTTGTCAAGTACGGATAACCGAATGCTTTATTCCGGCAAACCGAATGCCGCTCGCTCTAGGTAATGCGATCGCCGCCCTCGGTATGGGAGCTACACTTCCCCATCTTCTCTTCTCAACTCGGATACCGGCTCAAATTCTCTGGTATTGTGAGTGACCAATATTAAATTATTGACCATGGCTCGCGCCGCCATCAGCAAATCATCAGGGTCGATTGGGGTTCGGCAACTCGCCAAGTTGTTTGGGATTTCTCGGGCATTTTTGGCGGCTCTATCATCCCCAGGTAAGGAGACCAAAAAATCTCCAAATTCTGGTGGCATTGCCAAGTTTGGCGGCGGATTTTCACTCTCGCTTCGCCCCATAAAATCACTCAAATTTCACCGTGGTCAAAGCAATGTTTGGCATGGTGGGCGATCGCCATTTGATGGGTGATTGAGGCTTTGATTTGCTCACCAATTATGGCTCGTTTTCGGGGCATCTTGCCTGTATAATTGGCAGGGTCGCACCCATCCTTGGCGGAAGGGGAGTTATACGGATTGAGGACTGGGGCGATCGCCACTTCTGCTAATATACCCGCTTATGGGGGGAGTAAGGGGGGATGTGGGCTGGGAGTCGGCGGTTGGCGATCGCTTTGACGGGTGATATAATTCGGGTTGATGCCTCAATAAATTCTTTCGCCGCAGGGGGAGGTGGCAAGGTGCGATCGTATTACATCACAGCCGGCCTACCACTACCCTAGCACGATTACTGAAATCCTGGGAAATGGGGATGAAGTGCTGAAGTGCGATCGCTTTTTGAAAAGCATCCACAGCCTCTTCTGGCTTACCGCTCCGCAGCAGTTGATTACCCCTAACTAAATCGCTGACCAATTCGCTGACTCCCCAGATAAAGCATATGCAATGCCGAAACCATCGGCTATTATACCAAAACATGGGAGACAGCGTTAACGACAGCATCTACTGAAACACTACATTCTGTTTTACTGTAATGAAGATGCTTTTGCGCCTCATCTACTTCAGCTACAATATAAGCATATTTATGGTTGAAAACCTGGCTTAAACGCCAATAGCAAATGTTAATATAGTTTTCTGGAAATATCTCAATTACTGTGCAGTTAGAAGAAGCAAATACTATGTTAGTTAAGCCAGCTCCGTGTGGACTAACTATGACCTTGGCATTAGCAAAAGTCTGAATTTGTTGCTCATAGGAAAGACGACCAGGGGTAACTTTAACAAATCCTAATTTTTCAAGAGCGCTAAACACTTCATATTCATTCAATAACTTTCTGCGACTGGGTTGGTCTTCTCGACTAATAAATATCAATTCTGGTAAATCCTTGATGGGATTCTTAACATTTTCCCAATAATAATCTTTAACTGAATCAAACACTTTTTTTATCTGGGGGGGTAGTACAAAAGCTATGCCTGATAAGTATGACGAATAAACAAGAGATCGACATAAAAGCGTTTCATTACCTACCGGCTCTAGGGCTGATAAATCTATTCCAAGTAACTGCAAACTTCTTTTTTGCCAATTATTCAAGTCATGATAAATTACTCTAAATTTGCCTGAGTTAATTTTTGTTTTTAAATAATAAGCTACTGGTAATAACTGAGTGTGCCAGTGATAATAGTTATAAGCGAAACCTGCCGCAAGTAGTATCGTTGGCTCATTAATAATCCGAGGTTTGATGTCCTCCGTCAGCATCAGTATTCCTTTGTCGCTTTGATCAGATAAAGCCTGCCAGTTGACTAGATATAATGAATCCTGCCAATATTTTTTCATCCGAGAAATTACCAAAGAGGGGCTAGAAGGAAGTACCAAAGCCCAGGGGAAGCGAGCTAAATAAACAGGCTTGGGAGTATATATAATACTTTGAAACTTACTTGTTTTAACAGAAGAATCAAAACAAGCTTTTTGTATGATATTATCCACACCAAAATTGGTGACATTTTCATCTGAATTTGGCTTGTATATATAAACTTTTTCTTCTTCCGCAGCAAAGAGTAAATTTTCATTTTCAGCAATAACTATCTCTGAGCTATCTATAGCCATCGGTGAGAGCTTGATTTTGTTTTTATTAATGGATTGGGGTTCTAAAACCAGAGTCAAACTCTTATGGTTGGCAAATTTACTCAACTGGTCATTTCTCAAGAGAATACATTTTCTTCCTTGCGTTATTATCCCCAAGTTCTTGCTTATGGCAAAATCACGAATAGCATTCCCTGTAGGAGGATATGGAAAATCATCTCCAAATATAATCCCACCCTGACTCAGTAACGGATAAAAATTGTGCAGGTCGTTGGTCACAGATTCATAGTCACGGGCTGCATCAATATATATGAGATCGGCTTTGATTTCATTTCTATCAAAAAAAGCTGCTGCTGTTGCTGATATCATAGGAAATGGTATAATGTAGTCCTTTAATCCAGATCTAATAACATTGCTCAAAAATCTCTCGTACAAACTAGGATAACCATGTTTTAGATAAAGTTGATTACGCCATACTTCCTTTTCCCAGTGTTCTAGGTTACCCAGCCATGTATCCACGCAGAGTACACGAGAAGAATTAAGGTTTAAATCACGTAAATTTTGAGCCATTAAAATTGCTGAATGACCCTTCCAACTGCCAACTTCAATAATGATCTGTGGCTTAATAGTTTCTATGAGAATTCTAAAGCAATCAACATCACTTAAAAAACTTTGGTTATCTACTGGCAACAAACTTGAAAAAGTTGAAGTTGGAAACTGCCCGTAAATTTTTTTAGCTAGTCGTTCAGATGAATTAATGTCTGAGTTTTCGATACTATTAACCGACTCTAACTCGGGCGCAAATTTATCCAAACTGGGATTCAAATCCGTTGCTTTCTGATAAGCTACTCTCGCTTCTTCTAAACGTCCCAACTGTTCTAAGGCTTGTCCCAGCTTGTAGTGAGACCAATGGAAATTTGGATGAAGTGCGATCGCTTTTTGATAAGCCGCCACAGCCTCTTCTAGCTTACCACTCCGCAGCAGTTGATTACCCCTATCTAAATCGCTGACCAATTTGCTGACTCCCCAGACTAAAAAAATGCCGAAACTGTCCCCCATTATACCACAGCCATAGAAATTTGTCAAGTTGCGTAAGTATCGTGATATGGTATAATTACGGTGTGTGTCAGGGTTGAATGTGGATTGGGAAGTTAATTATGAGGAGTAGTCAAGGAATGAGTGCGGGTGAGTTACTGAGACAGGCGAATCAGTTGAAAAGGTCTGGGAAGTTGGATGAAGCGATCGCATTACATCACAGCCGGCCTACCACTACCCTAGCAGGATTACTGAAATT
>NZ_JARPLU010000224.1:0-6132 GCF_032349615.1 Limnospira sp. PMC 1279.21
CTTATACCATATTGCCCTAAAATATTAACCTAATTTGAGATTAAATCATGCTCCCTACCTTATGGGTAACTCTGAGATGGGCACAGCATCAATCTGTGAAAGGGGGTATAGGTATATGTAGTTATGTCTACTGATAGTTCTGTCTGGCGTTTAATCCCTCTGACTGAGGCTTCGGGGCGGCTGCAAATGGCGATAGATAGCTGGTTGCTATCACAACATGATCAAGGTTGTCATCCCTCGACATTGCGGTTTTATACTTGGCAACCTGTAGCCATTTCTCTGGGTTATCATCAACGGCGCTGGCCGGAATTTTGGCATGATTTGCAATGGCAGAATCAGCCTATTGAATTGGTGCGCCGCCCTAGTGGAGGACGGGGGGTACTGCATCAAGGGGATCTGACTTATGCGGTGGTGACTTCGGGGTTGTCTGGATCGCGATCGCAAATTTACCAATACATTAGCGAGTTTTTAGTGAGGGGATGGCGAAGTCTAGGATTTCATCTCGATTATGGTTCTGCGGGACGGGGCTATATTCATCATCCTGACTGTTTTGGGACAGCAACCGGAGCGGATTTAGTCCTAGACAATGGTTATAAACTGATTGGTAGCGCTCAACTGTGTCGGGGTCGGGCGGTGCTTCAACATGGGTCTATGCGTTTAACTCCTGACCCGGGTCTACAATCCCAAGTATTTGGGACTGCTATGGCATCCCCACCATTGCTATCTATGGAATTACAAACTGTCATAGATGCTTTAATTATGGCGGCTACGGATAGCTTTGGGATTCAATTAGACACCCAACCCTTAACGGAGGCTGAATGGGATCAGATCGCCAAATTTGCGCCTCAATTCTCGGTGTAGGAGGCGGCGGTTTTAGCGATCGCATCTAGGGGAAGTCCAGGGGGATAACTACCATCTTCTTTGATCCGTTTAATATTAGCTTCGGGAATAGGAACTCTGAGAGATTTAGCCACGGCCCTAACGACATCCCCACGATCTATTATGCCTGAGACGGCTCCGGCTGGGGATAAAACTGTGATTCTAGGAAGTCCTTGGGATTCCATTTGGTTAATTACTTCCACCAGTAGGGCTTTTTCTGGGACTGCAATTAACTGATCTAGAGGTGTGACAATATCATGCAAGGTCTGCGTTTCCCATTGACTACGTTCGACCATTCGCAACTTGTCCACAGACACTAACCCCCGATAGCGACCGGACGAGGCGGCAAAAAATACTGGAATGGAGGAGGGACAAATCAAATAATCATCGGCAAATTGTCGCAGGGTCATCTCGGCATCAATGACTCTAAATTCACGGGTCATCACATCACTAGCTTGAATTTTGAGCAAGACTTCCTGCAAATCGCTCATTCGCGAGTAGGAACTAGCGTTACGGATGACGAACAAACCAATTAAGGCAATCCACAAACCGCTATAGTTATTGCCTGCGAATAGGGCAAATAGACCTAGGAAAATTGCCCCCCAACCCAGAAATTGTCCGCTTCTGGCGGCCCAACGTACTCCAGCAAACCGACTTCCGGTAATCTGCCAAACTGTGGCTTTTAGTACCTGTCCACCGTCTAGGGGTAAACCGGGTATTAAATTAAATATGGCTAGGACTAGGTTAATTTCCCCAATCCGTTGGGCAATTTCTCGCACCAGGTTGGGTTCTGGTAAACTTTGGGCTAATGCGGTTAGTAGAAAAAATAGGGCTAAACTGACTAGGGGACCGGCGATCGCTACTTGGAAAGCCTGACCGGGTGTTTTTGATTCTTTCTCAATGGAGGCAATACCTCCAAACAAAAATAGGGTGATGGAATTGACCTGAATGCCTTGGGATTTGGCAATCAAGCTGTGTCCTAACTCGTGGAGGAGAACAGAAGCAAACAGCAGCAGCGCGACTGCTAAACCTGCGCCCCAGGATAATAGTTCTCCCCATTGCAAATATTCCTGACTATTGAGTAATGTCACCAACACGACGATGACAAACCATGAGGAGTCGATATACAGTGGAATACCAAATATCGTTCCTATCCGCCAACCTGCCTGCATGAATCCCTCCCTTGAATCCCTTGCCGTGATTACAGACAAGGTATACGTTATCTTTACCGGGGGGTTAATTACTTTCCCCCTCTTCCAGTGTAACAGATACATTTAACCCAGAAAAAGCTGGCTATAGTTACGAGTTATGGCCTCACCCCTGCTGTACAAGCCATGGGGAGTCAATAGGGTTAATTGAGCAATTAAGGCTACAGGAAGATGCGGTGAATGTTTAGGCGATCGCCAACTTGAGTTAAGTAAGGTTGGTAAAGGGTTAATTTTAATTGTATTTACCCACAGTTAAGGGGTAATTAACCTTGGCTATCACACCAGGAAATTAGGGAGCAAAATGCTCCCATTACTGCTTGTTGGTGACTAACTATGGCTACTACAGGACTCCAGCATTAGCCAAGCCGAGGATGACACCTGCACCGAGGAGATGGCCTAAGCTGGCGGTGGCGAGGAGTTCGGGAAAACCAAACCCAGTAAAAATGCGGGGTAAGGAAACGGGAAGGGCGGGACCTTTGCCACGATTTTCTTTAGAGATGCCATAATAACCAATGACAATGGCAAATACATTGCACAAAATCATGATAATTGCCACGCTAAAAGACCACTCAACAGTCTGACCCGTTGTACTTTGCACGCCCAAAAACAGGTTTAAATTGCTCATTTTTTGCTCCTAAATCTCAGATTTTTAGTAAACAGCATTTTAATATGTAATTGGTAAAATCGGCAAGCCCCAATTCCTCAAAGTCTCTGGCTAAGGCTAATTATCGGAACTGGTCTTGATAGGAATCACTCAAAAAATGTCGCCCATTATATCTCAAAAATGCGGAGGGGCAAGGTTTTGTTTTAAAAATTAACAAACCTGGCGCTGAGACCAGGTAGTTAATTGCTAATCAAGGTTAAGTTATGATGGCATTAGGTATGTTAAATGAGGGTTGATTAGCCCCAGGGAATTACTTACCATGAAAAACTATAAATTGTTTGCAACTCACGGGCGTAGCATAAAGAACCAGGAAGGCTGGAAAAGGGGAAAGCCTGACGTTTTAATTGCCCCTTGAGACTGGTTAAAGGGTCATTGCCGGAAGCAATTAGAAACTCCAACCTTTGCAAATCTGGTAAAGCGACAATATGATCAAGTATCTGTTGGATAGCATTGACATAGGGATGGTCAGGATATTGATACCAGTCGGGTGATGCCAATAATGGTTGATCAAGACCGAGATGAAAAACTAGGTCTGCTTGACCAAATAAAGCCACAGCGACGGGACGAGTTTCTTCCTGAATTAGCAGGTCATAAGTATGGGCGATATTCTGTAACTTTTCCATGCGATCGCCATAGGAATAAAGTTCCGCTGCCGACTTGAGGACCGACATAGTAGAAGGGATAAAAGTTTCCCCCATTTCCTCTGCTGCTTCCCAAGTGGCTTGGGGTGAATGATGCCATTTAACCGCCACTGTAACCAAATAGGTTTGCAGTAAAAGATGACCTAATTTTTGTGCCTTAGTTGCCAGATACACAGAATTATAATCGGTGGCCTCAATCAATAATGGGACGCGATCGACAATCTCAATACCATAACCCTTGAGTCCCGCAATTTTACGAGGATTATTAGTGACTAGGCGGATCTGTCGGACACCAATATCATTAAGAACTTGCGCCCCCATGCCATAATTGCGTAGGTCAGGGGGAAAGCCGAGGCGTTCGTTAGCCTCGACGGTATCCAGCCCCATATCTTGCAGAGAATAGGCTTTAAGTTTATTGATTAAACCAATACCGCGCCCTTCTTGTTTGAGATAAACTACCACCCCAGCTCCAGCATGGTTAATCATTTTTAAGGCCGTTTGCAGTTGCATCCTACAGTCGCAGCGTAGAGAACCGAAAGCGTCCCCCGTTAGACATTCAGAGTGAACCCTAACCATGACCGGAATATCACCAAATGTAGCCGGATCTCCTTTGACGAGGGCGACGTGCTCGCTATTATCCTGGGTGTTACGATAGGCATAAATGAGAAAATCCCCGAATTGGGTGGGAAGTTTGGCCACGGCTTCGCGAATAATAAAGCGATCGTGCTGTAGGCGATAGCTAATTAGGTCAGCAATGCTGATCAACTTGAGATTATGGGTTTTAGCATATTCGATCAATTGTGGCAGTCGCGCCATAGACCCGTCGGGGTTTTGAATTTCGCAAATCACCCCACCCGGATATAAACCCGCCAGTCGCGCTAGGTCTACGGCTGCTTCTGTATGACCAGCCCTTTCTAGCACTCCCCCTTCTTTAGCCCGCAGGGGGAAAATATGACCCGGACGACGCAGATCCTCTGGTTTAGTCTGGGGTTGGATCGCCACTTGAATAGTCCGGGCGCGATCTTCGGCAGAAATTCCGGTGCTGACTCCCATTTGGGGGGAAGCGTCGATGCTGACCGTGAAGGCGGTTTGGTTGCTATCGGTGTTTTTTGTCACCATTAGGGGAAGATCGAGTTGGTCGAGGCGATCGCCTGTTAGGGCTAAACATATTAATCCTCTGGCTTCCACCGCCATAAAATTAATCAGGTTGGGCGTAGCAAAATTAGCTGCACAGATGAGATCACCTTCATTTTCCCGGTGTTCATCGTCCACAACCACGATACAGCGTCCGGCTTTCAAGTCGGCTAAAGCATCTTCAACGGGATCGAATTTAAAAGGGGGGGTGGAAGTTGGTTCGGTCACGGAATCCTAAAATTAGCTATAAGTCTTGGAACAAGCTGATTAACCATTCTAACTGTTTTTCTATCCTACACTCAAACTTTCAACAGTAAAAAGCCCCGCTTGACCAACAAATCAGCGGGGCCTTTATAAGCCAACCTTTAAAGTAGGATTATCGCATATCCCACAGAGCCTTAAACAAAGTCTCAGCCTGCTTTCTGGATGTGGCATTCCTGGCAGCCTTGAGCGCCGCCCCAGATACTTTGTTCCCTTTGTGGTACGCTCTAGTAATCCGTGCGAGACGTTTAGGCATCAAATAGAGCTGCAATGAATGCTTGAAATAACAGCAAGCGTGAGGGTTCCAGCCCCTTGGTTGGATATAAGGGAGTCTCCCCTGAGCGACCTCATAACTGTTTATATGTCCCGACTTTTTGTATCATTTTGATACCAAAACCAGGCAAGGAACCCAGGGTCAACATACGTTGTTACAATTCTTAACAGTTTTGTAACAAACGTTGAGGGTAACGGCGATAGCCACCCCCGGTTTGAGAACTCATAACTCTAGGACTAAAGCGGGGAACGGAAGGCGTGAGATCAAACCTACTATCAAGACGCGACCACTGCCAACCATCCATGATTAAGGAAATCTGAATGTCTGACTTGAACCATCGCAATGAGCAGGTAGCGAAATAGGTTGAAACGCTACACCCAAAAGGGCAAGGGGAAAAGTAGGGGTTTGGATGAGACACCTACATAGACCTTTAAAAGTACCCCGGTGGATAGGAAAAATCTAAAGATGGAATGCCCATATAAACAGAACGTTTTAACCCCTCTAAGGCTCTGGGTATCTGGTCGAGGTATTCATGGTAGTACTAAAGAGGTAATGATGCGTTGTAGTGATGGATAAAATACCAAATGCCACCAATGTGATTCTGCAAACACTTGGAAAAGGACAAGGTCTTGGGTACTAAGCGAGACACTGGTTGTCTCAAGGTATTGTTAAACCTTTCGATGTAGCTGGTCAAACCTGTATCCTTCCCAACCCCTTGATGACGTTTACTCGGTAGAACAGCCTCATAGGCTCCCCAGAAATCTGTATAAGCCACCGCACATTGGCGATACACTGGGGGCAATGACTCCCACAATTGGCGGGCTGCGGCTTCATCCCGTGCACCAATGTAAACACCGACAATCTCACGGGTTTTTACGTCGAGAGCTAACCAAATCCACTGTTTGTTTCCTCAGGGTACGAAAAGACCACAATTCATCACATTGAATCGTTAACCTCCCGTTTTTTTGTGCCTCACCTGGACTTGGCGGGGCACAGAGGCATATTTCTGATTGACGTATAGCACAAGACAGGAAAGTTAGGACGTATAATGGAGAGGACGAGATGACTAAC
>NZ_JARPLU010000225.1:0-6061 GCF_032349615.1 Limnospira sp. PMC 1279.21
CGACACCCAACAAATCCGGGTATACAAATTAGGCGATCGCTCCCCGTTTCTCAAGTTCGGTTTCTCCCTGGGGGGGTAAAGAAACCTAGTCGTAGGTTGGGTAAAGCGAAGCGACACCCAACAAATCCGGGTATACAAATTAGACGATCGCACCTTGAGCGATCGCTTCTTTCATTGATGCTAAATAAACCGGTTTTCTGTCTGGGTAAGAGAGGCAGCCCGAGCCGGTGACGACATCAATTTTAGCCGCTTTGGGGGCGGGTTATAAATAGACTTTGCCAGAGGGGGTAAATGGCGATATTAATAATGCGATCGCCTGGTTTTCATGGCAGCCATTCCATAATTTCTGGGGGAATCGTTGCCCTTCCCTCTGGGGTGATTCCCGTCAGTGCCATCAGGGGGTAATTCCATGGGTGGGATGCCATCTATTTTAACCGAAATGTAGCCCAATTGTGCAGGTAAAATCCCTAAAATCGCAGCAGGTCGGGGCAAAAAAAACCCAGTTTCTGGCAGGATAGCGATTCCTTCACAAAGATTTAAGAAATCAACCGGGTGTCTCAGGGTTGGTCAGGGGGTAAAATGGGGGTGACTTCTCCCGGTGCGCGGCTATGGATGAACAACGAGTGCAAGCCTATCTCTCCCTAATTCAAGAACTCCTCACCTGTCCCAGTGGGGAGGAACCGGATATCCTCAACCGTCATCTGGAGTTGGTGGATGAGGGGTTTGTGCAGGTGTGTGAGCAGGTGGCGGCACAGTTGCAGCAAGGGGGACAAGAGGACGAGGCGGCGTTTCTGCGGAATGTGGCGCAACAGGTGGGGGCGTTTTTGGCGCAGCGGGGGACTGGTGGAAATCAGCAAGCGGCGTTACTACAATTTTGGGAGCAACTGCTGCAAGCACAAATGCAGGGCGATACAGTCGCCGTACATCAGGTGATGCGGCAAAATATGGGGTTGATTGTTCCCGCCTTGGGGGATACGATTGCCCAGTCAATGCCAGAACTTCTCGCTCAGAATCCCGACGATGCTGAAGGAGTAGCAGCCTTAGTCCAAGATACCTGCATCAGTATTCAACAATTCCCCTATGGCAGATATGCAGAAGCGGGAACAGTTCCTCCCAGACACAACAAGCCCTAGAAAATGCCTACCGTAGCTTCCAGGAAGCCCTAGACCAGGTGGAATATCTCCGGGGTGAAATTGGAGCCGATAGTGAGGGCTATAAACGCAACTTTAATGAAGAATGGAACAAAGTTTATCGCGGCATGGTGGAGGTGTGCCTAGAGTTGGGCAGATACCAGGATGCCATTGAATATGTAGACCGGAGTAAAGCCCGGAACTTGGTGGAACTCATTGCCACCCGTGACGCTTATCCGGGGGGCGTGATTCCCGAAAACACCCGCCAACAGTTGCAATTGCTCAGAATTGCCATTACCCAAGCAGAACGCCGCCTGCAAGAGGAGGAAAACCCGGACTATACTTACATCAACCAACTGCGGCAACAAAAGCAGCAACTCGAACCCTACAAACCCCTGCCTTTTCAGGCGATGCAAGAGTTACTGGATGAGGAAACCGCGATTTGGGAATGGTACATTTTGCCGGATAAATTCCTCACCTTCACCCTCACCGCCCAAAGTTTCAATCTCTGGACATCTTCCGAGGAAGACCTAGATAAACTCATCGACTGGGGAAATGCCTATCTTCGCGACTACCGCAACCGAGACAACAGCCAATGGCGCGAAACCCTAGCCCAACGCCTGGAAGAACTCGCCAAAATCCTGCATCTGGATGAAATCCTGCACAACCTACGGCAAAACTTCCCCAACTGCCAAAAACTAATCCTTATCCCCCACCGCTACCTGCACCTGTTCCCCCTCCATGCCTTACCCGTTACCACAGAAGACGGTAAGACCTACCTACAAGACCTCTTCCCCAAAGGCGTGGGTTATGCCCCCAACTGCCAAGTCCTGCAACAAGCCCAAAACCGACAACGCCCCCACTTTAACCGCCTCTTCGCTATCCAAAACCCCACCCAAGACCTCCGATTCACCGATATGGAAGTGGAAGCCATCCAATCCCTGTTTAACCCCCACAAAGTCCTCAAACATGACCAAGCCGAAAAAGCCGCCCTTGATGCCGAAACCCTGAAAAATGCCCACTGTACCCACTTTTCCTGTCACGGCTATTTCAATTTTGAAGATGCCCTCAAATCCGCCCTCATCCTGGCTAAAAGCGAATTTACCCCCCCGCCGCCAACGGATGACCCCAGCCGCTATCTGCCCCTAGAAGATGACAAACTGCTGGACCTGCAAAAATGTCTCACCTTAGAGGATATCTTGCGCCTAGACCTGACCAGTTGCCGTCTCGTCACCCTCTCCGCCTGCGAAACGGGTATCACCGACATCACCTCCACCAGTGATGAATATATCGGTTTACCCAGTGGCTTCATTTTCGCGGGTTCTCCCAATGTGGTCAGTACCCTTTGGGCGGTGGCGGATATCTCGACGGCGATTTTTATGATTCAGTTTTATCAAACTCTCCAGCAGCAACCGGAACTGTCGGTGGTTCTGGCGTTGCGGCAGACTCAGACTTGGTTGCGGGAAGCCACGGTGCAAGATTTGTTAGACTGGGTGGATAGCTGTGAGGTGATTAGTCCGGAACGGCGGAAGCAAATGCAAAAAAGACTCACCTTTAGCTATTGGAAAAATAAACTCGATGCTAAACGGTTTGAGTCTCCTTACTACTGGGCAGCATTTTGCGCGATTGGCGCGTAAAATTATGAGACTGCCCTTGTCTGTATTTTAGTCGTTAAGCCCGGTTAGGATAATTATGAACCCAGAAGAAATTATCAGCGGTTTTCTATCAGTTTGGGAAAACAACCCAGAACTGTTTAACCATCGAGAAATGTCGGACAGTTTAGAAGACTTGCAAACCCAATTGGCTGAGTTGGAAACTGCATCAGATCAAGAAATAGCCGATTGTTTGGAAAATTGGTTTTCTAATTATGAGGCGATCGCCGATGCAGTGGATGCAGCGAGTACCCGCAAGCTAAGAGGTGCTGACAATGATTCCCCCAACACAGAGGACACGGCTTATATAAATCTCTATCCGAAAATTACGGAAATTCTGCTAACCCGCGCTCCGAAAATGGGCAAAAAAGAGGGGCAATCTTGAGGGTTTTTATGGAAAGTTTTAACAATTAACTCAGGAGTTTTATAAATGTCATCCCCAGCTATTCAAGACTTAGTGAACCTAGTTGAATCCTTACCCGATACGGTTCAAATCCAAGTGATTGAACATTTACGGGAATATATCGCCGATTTACAGGATGAACAACGGTGGGATAAGGCTTTTAATCGGACTCAATCTACCTTAGTCACTGCGGCACGTCACGCCAAACAACAACACGCTGCTGGACAAGCAACTCCCCTGAATGATAATCAGTTATGATGAGAATTTTCGCCCCCAACCTCTATTTATGTGCGTATCATCTCCGCAAGGATAACACCCAGGGAGAAACACACCCCCTCTGGGAAAAAGAGTTTATCGCATTTTAGCCGAGGGGATAGACTTAGAGAGCATTGTAAACTTAATTACTGAGGATTGAGACTAAAGAGATGGGTAGGCCCATCTCCCGAACTTTTAGGTTTTGAGGGGATTGGAAGCTAAGAATCATCATAGCAGGTCTGGTCTGAAGGGCGGTCAAACCTTGCCAGCAGAGCTTGTACCAGTTGGGGAGAAGCCCGAAAATTCGTCATCTTTAACAGTTCTTCTAATGTGGTTGGAAAATCGATCCAGTTGCGCCGTCCAGCTTCGCCTAAAATGCCTAATAAACCAATAATTTTAAGACCTTGTTTTTGGGCAGCTTGACGAGCCGCTAAATCATCGACGATGAGCAAATCGGCACTAATTGATTGTGCCAATAGGATAGCGGCTTGTTCCCCGCGATGGAGGCGTTTTAGGTCGGGTTGATTCATGGGGGGTGTCTGCTGAATTTGTAACCAGGGAGGAGGAGCGGCAATCCATGTTTTTAAAGGGGATGGCGCACCGATCGCCTGCATTTCTTCAGCGACAATATCGGGAATAATGATTGGGTTGTAAAACCTTGGAAGTAGCTCAACTTTATGGATCAGGATTAGATAAAGAATGGGTGATGTATCGCAAACAACAATCATCAAACTTTTTACTGATTCTGAAGGGTATTGAGGGTTTGCAAATCTTGTTCAAAATCAGCTAAACTGTAGGGATAATAGGCTCCTTTTTGCTTGAGGAGATGCTCGACTGCAAAACGGTCAAGGTTGAGGATATGTCCAACTTCAGCAGCGGTAATCTGTTGGGCTTCGTAGGCGTCAATCACGAGGGTTTCGAGAATCCGCTGCGAAAAATTATCCAGGTTGGGCTGGAGTTGCTGAATGTATTCGTCGGGAATTTCAATGGTGATTTGCATGGGATGTTCTGGGGGATGTTTTGTCGAGTGTAACGGGTTATTTCCTGAAAAGTAAGGGGTATATTGTCCGGCTGAACCTCGGAATTTTACGGGGAGAATGGGAGTCCTGATTTGACGGGCAGCTATGGATAAAGACCTGCAATGGGGTGGCATAAGCCCACTCTATTCAACGGCTGCTCCTTCAACAATAGCTGGTTCCATTTCTGCTAGAGAAACGGGTTTTCTGTCTGGGTTGTAGAAACAGCCGGATAAAGTACGGACATCAATTTTAGCCGCTTTTGGGGCGGGTTCTAAATCGACGTTGCCATCTGGGGAAATGGCGAGATGAATTGGTTCGCCTGGTTTGACTTGCAGCCAGTGGATAAGTTTTGGGGGAATCGTTAGTGCCATCAGGGGGTAATTCCATGGGTGGGATGCCATCTATTTTAACGGGAATGTAGCCCAATTGTGCAGGTAAAATCCCTAAAATCGCAGCAGGTCGGGGCAAAAAAAACCCAGTTTCTGGCAGGATAGCGATTCCTTCACAAAGATTTAAGAAATCAACCGGGTGTCTCAGGGTTGGTCAGGGGGTAAAATGGGGGTGACTTCTCCCGGTGCGCCGCTATGGATGAACAACGAGTGCAGGCTTATCTCGCCCTGATTCAAGAACTCCTCACCCGTCCCATTGAGGAAGTAAATGATATCCTCAACCGTCATCAGGAGTTGGTGGATGAGGGGTTTGTGCAGGTGTGTGAGTTGGTGGCGGCACAGTTGCAGCAAGCCGGACAAGACAACCGGGCGGCGCTTCTGCGGAATGTGGCGCAACAGGTGGGGGCGTTTTTGGCGCAGCGGGGGACTGCTGGAAATCAGCAAGTGGCGTTACAGCAATTTTGGCTGCAACTGCTGCAAGCAGAAACGCAGGGCGATGCAGTCGCCGTACATCAAGTGATGCGGCAAAATATGGGGTTGATTGTTCCCGCCTTGGGGGATGTTATTGCCCAGTCAATGCCGGGACTTCTCGCGCAGTACCCCGACCAAGCCGAAGGAGTAGCAGGCTTAGTCGAAAATACCTGCACCAGTATTCAACAATTCCCCTATGGCAGATATGCAGAAGCCTTAGAGATTGCCATCCGGGGCTATGGGGTGGTGCTGGAACTGCGGGCGGATAACCCCCCAAAACGGGCGCAAACCCTGACTAACCTCGGAGTTGCCCGCCGCACCCAAGCGGAGATGGGCATCGACCCCACCGCCAATCTGGAAAGGGCAATGACTGCCTACGATGAAGCCGCCGGGATTCGGCGCCGGTTGGGGTTAGACAAAGACCTCTCCTCTACCCTGACTAACCTCGGAGTTGCCCGCCGCACCCAAGCCGAGATGGGCATCGACCCCACGGCGAATCTGGAAAGGGCAATTACTGCCTACGATGAAGCGGCCGGGATTATGCGCCGGTTGGGGTTAGACAAAGACCTCTCCTCTACCCTGACTAACCTCGGAGTTGCCCGCCGCACCCAAGCCGAGATGGGCATCGACCCCACGGCGAATCTGGAAAGGGCAATTACTGCCTACGATGAAGCGGCCGGGATTATGCGCCGGTTGGGGTTAGACAAAGACCTCTCCTCTACCCTGACTAACCTCGGAGTTC
>NZ_JARPLU010000226.1:0-5963 GCF_032349615.1 Limnospira sp. PMC 1279.21
TTTCGGCTAGATTCCCTTTTGGCTAAGACTTTCAGCTTTTTTGTCCTGTACTGAGATTGGTGGATTATACCTTACGTCAATACAACTCTATTTAGTCGAGTGTTACAGGAGTTTGCTGCCGAATTTAAATTAGGTCCAAATCAACACATTATGTTAGTGGTTGATCAAGCCGGATGGCATATCAGTAAGAATCTGAAAGTACCCGAAGGACTGCATTTAATGTTTCTACCGTCCCATTCCCCGGAACTACAACCAGCAGAAAGACTGTGGCCTCTGGTAGATGAACCCATTGCCAATCGTTCATTTGAGAATCTTGATCAGCTAGAGGAACTCTTGTGTGCTCGCTGCCGAAGTTTGTGGAAACAGCGCGAATTAATTCGAGGCTTGACCAGTTTTCATTGGTGGCCTCAAACCGAGACTTTACTATAATTGATTATCCGGACTTGATATCACAGTATTTTTGGGCTCGGATTATCGGGTTATGCTTGGAGCCAGTCGCTAGTTTTCTGGCAAGAAGAGATGTTAGCATTGATGGCCCTCAAGCCTCATAAAGCTCAGAATTTTCGGCAAGGACTAAATGCTCTATCCCTTGTACAGCAATCAGTCTAGCTCTCTTGTCACCCTCTCAGGGTGTACACTCAAGATTGGCTATCTTGGGTAGTCGTTTCCCGGTAGGTGGCTGCTTAAACTGCAATAGCAGATTGTACCTAGTCCCGGACTTTTGTAACTTGAGAGTCACTCCTTTGGGACATTCCCCTTTAAAGTCTTGATAGGCTTTCAAGAATCTAGCGTAACTCTCATCGTAGTTGCCCTTCCCCCCTACAGTAGGGGTATTAGTAGCGTTACTCATTTTTTACTCACTTGTTACTCTGCTACGGTTTTGAGTAACACCTAAGTAACGGTAGAATAGGGGTTATAGGCTATGTATCAGGTTCAAGTCCGCCTCCTGGCATTTTCGGAAAAACCTGATCCTGACTGCGATCGCAGCTTATTGCTTAACTCGATAGTCGCAGTCGATTAGTAGGCTATTACTCATAACCTAGCCCTGGCATGGTAGGAAAAAAGCGGGCGGGGGGAATCGAACCCCCATCATTAGCTTGGAAGGCTAAGGTTTTACCACTAAACTACGCCCGCAAATTTGCACTTAACTAATCTAACACAGGAAAATAAAAATTGCAATAGTGCGATCGCATTTTTTCCCCAATTATCTGCCATTAAGCTGTATCCCTTACTGATTCAGGTTTTGGGTTAATCACACAAGTCATTACCGGCTCATCAATGCCTTTAAGTTCGAGAAATTCGCGCTTAATAATCTCCTCATCGGGGACATACTGAGCCACCATAGCGGATACCATAATGCTGTTGGGGGCAGTAGCCTCCTGAAGACGGGCAGCAATATTAACCGAAGGACCGATCGCCGTAAAATCCGATCGCTCTTGGGAACCAAACAACCCCACCACAGCCATACCCTGGTGAATCCCACAGCGGAACCGCACCGGAGGAACCTCATTACGGCCCACCAAACCTCGTTCCTGCCAACCCTGGTTAAGTTTTTCGAGAGCCACCAACATTTGTCTAGCCGTAGCGATCGCGCGTCGGACTTGTTCAGAGGGGCTCATCTCCTCCGGGGCTCCATACAAAGCCATAATCGCATCTCCTACAAACTTGTCAACAGTCCCCTGATTCTCAAAAACCGCCCGAGTCATTTCTCCCAAATACTCATTAAGCAATTCCGCCACCCCCTGAGACTGTAGAGCATTAGACATCCGAGTAAAACCGACAATATCACTAAATAAAATGGTAATCAGCCTCGGTTCCGGGCGCAAATCCAGAGTCAAGTCCCCCGCCGCCGCCTTTTTGACCATAGACTCCGGCAAAAACCGTCGCAATACTGATTCAGTCAGATACTTATTCAAATGGGCTACCCGTCGTTCCTCTGCCTTGAGGGCCTGTAAATTCCTGACCTCAGCTATCAACTCCCGGTCATTAAAAGGCTTAGAAACATAGGCATCAGCGCCGCGCTCAACCCCTTCGATGCGGGTATCCTCATCAGCCTTAGCAGTCAACAAAATAATTGGAGTTCCCCTAAGTTCAGGTGAGGAGCGAATCATGCGAATCAACTCCAACCCAGACACCTGGGGCATCATCAAATCAGTAACAATCACATCAGGATGATAAGTCTGAGCCTTGTTAAAACCATCAGCGCCATTCTTAGCCAAAACTGCATTAAATCCGGCATTTTGCAACATCATCGACACATAGCGGCGCAAATCGGGGTTATCATCCACCACCAGGACAGTATTAGACCCCAACTGTCCGTGGTCCGTGAGGGAAGCCGAACCGTCAGCAACCAAAACCTCCGGCAGATTTATGTCGTCAATTTGTACATCTGGTAAATCGACCTCCACATCAGCCAATTCTACGGCTGCTCGACGTGCATCAAACTCAGCGGGAACATCAAGGACTTGCTCTGGTGGTAGATGAAGATTCCCCATTTGTAGCCAGACGGTAAATGTAGTTCCCTGACCATACTCAGACTCTACAGTAATGCGACCATGATGGAGTTCGACCAACTCTTTAACCAGAGCCAATCCCAAGCCACTCCCCTCAAAGGAGCGATTGGCTGAACCTTCAGCTTGTCGGAAGCGTTCAAATAAATGGGGGAGTTGTTCTTGTTTAATACCAATCCCGGTATCTTTGACCATAAGACGGCAATAATTCCCTTCGGGCTGGAGACTAACGGTAATAGTGCCATCGGTGGGGGTAAACTTCATGGCATTAGAGAGCAAATTGTAAAGGACTTTATCAAACCTTTCCAGATCAAGATAAAGTTGGGGGCAACTCTGTAAATTGGTAACTAGATTAATTTGTTTGCGATCGCAATAAGACTTAAATGATTCCACCGTTTGCTGACAAAACTCCACCAGGTCACAGGGGCGAAAACTGGGCTGCATTCGTCCCGCATCAAACCGTTGCAAATCCAATAATTGATTAACCAAGCGCAATAGTCGCCTGGAGTTACGCAGAGCAATTTTCGCTTGGTCTAATGACAGATCCTGCTGTTGATTAACCACCGTTTCCAAAGGACCTATCATCAAAGTCAAAGGGGTGCGAAACTCGTGGGAGACATTTTGAAAAAACTCAGTTTTGAGGCGGTCGGCTTCTAATAGGCGTTCTGCTTGCTGGCGTGTTTTTTGGTATAGACGAGCCTGCTGTACCGCCAAAGCGGCTTGGGCTGCCACTAACAGGACCATATCAATTTCGGAGGGTTGCCAATGGCGAACTTGGTGATTTTGGCGTAGGGATATGCTGCCAATAATATCACCATCGAGCAATAGTGGCACGACCAATAGAGCCTTAGAAGGCGATCGCAAAGGCAACATCACCATCGAGTCTGGTCGCTGTTCGATATCAGCGATCGCCACCGGAGCGCGAGTTCTAATCAATTCCTGAAGCACCGGGTTGCCACTAATAGGAGCCGCCGACTGAGGCAAATCATCGGACTGATCGGACTCAATGGATTGATTAGTTTCTACCCCCAATAGGGGCAAATTCGTCGTCGTGCTGGTATCAGGTTCAGACAAAGCCGCCGGTCTAGTCTCTACTACTGTTTCTTTAATCGCCGCATTATAAAGGCCTACACACTGCATATATTCATCTCCCGGACTCCAGAGAGACAAAGCACAGCCATCAACCTCCAAAGCCTCCCCCAATTGCTCAGTGATAGCCGCAAAAATTTTCTGAGGGTCAAGACTAGACCGAATAGCATTGGTAATCGTATTAACCAGCGCTTCCCTACGAGCCAATTCTCGCACCTGCTCGTATGCGCGCACCTGAGACAATGCCAAAGCCGCCTGATCTGCTACACCCGCAGCTAACTGCACTTCATGTTCATGCCAATTACGGGGCGATCCCGTGTGGTGCAGCGCCAAAACCGCCAACAATTCCTGACGGTAATACAGAGGCACTATCAAACTGGAGCGAATATCTGCACGTTGGTAAACGTCTCGTCGCTGCTGCCATTCTGGTCCATCGTGGTCAGAAATATCATTTCCCAAACCTTCCGAAAGAATCATTACTTCCGTAGTTTCCCAAACCAGGGATCTCAATTCCAGATCATTATTATTGATAACGCTGATGTTGTCTGTCGTGGAATTTTGATGATTCTGACCTTCCGCTAAGTATGCGAACCACTCCTTCCCTTGTGTAGCAGTGATATCCTGTTTGGTAGGGCTGACTCCAGCCCCCAGCCCTATCAGGTCTGAACCCACACCGAATGAACGCAGCAGACAATAGCTCACCTCAAACATTTTACCCACTGTTTCAACTATGCGCTGCAACATTTCCTGGGAATTAGGACAGGCGCGAATGGTACTTGTCACTTCATAAAGTAACGATTCCTGTTTTTGTGCTAGGCGTAGTTCCTCTGTGCGAGATTTCAGGACATTATGAGTTTCTAAACCTTGCTGAACGATCGCCTTGAGTTCATCAGATTTCCAAGGTTTAGTGACATATTTAAACACCTTACCGGAGTTAATTGCCTCTACCAGGTCTTCAACATCCGTATAACCAGTGAGGATAATGCGGATCGAATCGGGATATTGAGTCGCGGTCAAACTGAGAAACTCTGTGCCACTCATATAGGGCATCCGCTGATCAGAGATAATTACTGCTACTTCCCCCACCTCTTCTAAGATCTTCAATGCAGCCGGCCCACTTTCGGCTTTGAGAACTTTAAATTCCCGATGGAAAGTCCGGTATAGCAGATCTAAATTATCTGGCTCATCATCAACCACTAATATGGTGGGCTTCAATTTTCTGTTGGGGGAACTCATGCACCGATCTCCTGCTGGAAGGGCTCATCAATTCGGGGGCTTCGATGGTCAGTACTGGCACTAATGTGTCTGTAGGGGAGTAGATTACACCGTAGGTGACTCTTCACCATAAGCAAGCCAACCCACCAACCCGCCCGTCTAATTTGAGAGTTGTTCGCGATTAGGTAGACCATTGTAGACCGCTGAGTTCCAGAGGGAGCTATATTCATCTACAAGTGAGCGATACGGAATGTTTGACTATGTGCCTTTTCATCAACTGAGTTTAGTGGGAGGTTTAGCAATATTGTTCCAGCGGTCCCCAGACTGTTACACCCTCATGTTAATCATACTTTATCAAGAAACTGGGTCTCAAACCTTGCACTTCAGGGCGACTTCGTGATACAATAGTAATGGTTGTGCGAGACGTTTAGGAGTGAAATAGGGCTGCAATGCCTGAAATAACCTCCTATTGGGACTTCTATTCCTTGGTAGAATATAAGGAGTGCGCCCTGACCATCCCATAACTATCTATGTGTTCCAACATCTGGACTCGACACCCAGATAAGGCAGAGAGACTCAAGGTCAAGACAGAACACTAGAACGATGGAGTTGTAACCCATCTAGTAAAGCAGGAAGTTGAGAGTAACGGCGGTAGCCACCCCCAGTTTCAGGATTCACAACCCGTCAGATTGAAGCGGGGAACGGAAGGCGTAATAGAGGAACCTACCTCTCACTCGACCACTGCCAACCATCCATGATTAGGGAAACCGAATGTCTGGCTTGAACCATCGTAACTATTGGGCAGCGAAACAGGTTGACACGCTGCGCTCAAAGAGTAAGGGGAAAAGTAGGAGTTTAAGCAAGCTACCCAGAAGCAACGTTTCGTTGTGCATAGACCTTTAAAGTACCCCGGTGGACAGGACAAATCTAAAGATGGAATGCCCACACAGATGGAACGTTTAAAACCCCTCATTGGCTCTCAAGTGGCGGGATGTACCCGTGGAGTAGTGAAAAGTGTAAGCGTATGGTGCGAGACGTTCGGGTATGAAATAGGGCTGAAATGCCCGAAATAACTACCCGGTGAGGATTCCAGCTCCGAATCTGGATATAAGGAGACCTCTCCTGAGCATCCTCATAACTGGTTATATT
>NZ_JARPLU010000227.1:0-5949 GCF_032349615.1 Limnospira sp. PMC 1279.21
TCATCCTTGCTCTCTTGAGACAAGGTTTTCATGCTCCAGTGCTGTTCGTATAATCAAAACTTGTCCCCAGACACAGGCTTTCCCTACTATGGGAATTATGATTGATTAATCGGGTTATCGTGTTATCTGTGAGCTGAAACTGATGGAATTTTTGCCAAAATGACTCAAGAACCATTACAAACATTTTTGGATGTGGCTACCCTAGCAGCAACTGCGGGGGGTACAGTCTTAAAGTATTACTGGGGTAATTTACAAGATATTCAAGAGAAAGGACGCTCAGGAGATTTAGTCACAGAAGCCGATAAAGCCTCAGAAGCGGCAATTTTGGAGGTTCTCAAGCGCCATGTTCCCGGTCATGGTATCCTTGCGGAAGAGTCTGGTAGTTTAGGGGATACTAGCAGTCGCTATTTGTGGGCGATCGACCCCCTCGATGGTACCACTAACTATGCTCATCAGTATCCAGCATTTGCTACCTCGATCGCTCTTTTGATTGATGGAGTCCCCCAGGTCGGTGCGGTATATAATCCCTTTCATGATGAATTATTCCAGGGTGCGACTGGTCATGGTGCTACCTGTAACGGTACACCGATCAAGGTCTCTCAAACCAATTCACTAGATCAAAGTCTATTGGTGACAGGGTTTGCTTATGACCGTCGCGAAACCCCCGATAATAATTATGCGGAATTTTGTTATCTGACTCACCTCACTCAGGGAGTCAGGCGTGGTGGGTCGGCTTCTGTAGATTTAGCCTATGTCGCCTGCGGACGTTTAGATGGTTATTGGGAGAGAGGACTATCTCCCTGGGACTTGGCGGCGGGGGTGGTCTTAGTCCAAGAAGCTGGGGGAAAGGTGACAGCCTATGATGAGAGTCCTTTTGAAATTCAATCTGGGCGAATTTTAGCTACCAATGGTTTCCTACATTCTAGCCTTAGTAAAGCCCTGTTAGAAACACCCCCCTTATCTTCCTGGTAGCCTCTGACTCCCACAGCAGAATCACCAATCAGTCAGAAAATATGTCAAAATAAGATGGAGCAGCAGTTGGGCTTGAGTGAATTGCGGTCAGACGTACACACAGATACCGCGATCCGGTTATCTCTGTGGGCTTAATTAGCTAATCATCCGTAATTGTGTCAGGCTTAACTGTTATGCTTTCCAGTTGAGGGTTATTGGAATATCCTCGATATGGTTGCATCTAGTTATCATCCCATAAATATCACTGAAAATTAGAACTTAACTTAGCATTTCTCAGATACCAAAAGGCGAATACTATGTCATTTCAAATTAATCAAGGATTATTCCAGCTTGGAATTACGGACAATTATGCTATTTTAGGTGTTAAAATAGATGCTGATTTTAATGCTATTCGCAAACAATATATGAGGATTGCGCGTCGTTTGCATCCAGATACTTCTGCTTTTCAGGAAGCGGAAGAACAAGAAATTGGTAAGGAATTATTGGCGAAATTGGTGAGTCCGGCTTATAACAAGTTTTCTAAGGATGATGAGAAACGAGAATATGAGTTGTTAATCCAAACGATCGCCGCTCGCATTAAACAAGACCCCAACAGTATTCAAATCTCCACAGAATCAGCGAAAAAACTACAGACCATAGGTGATTTTAATCAAGCATATGAAACCAGTTTACAAGAATTGGTCGAAAAACAGTATGAATCGCCGAAACAAGCCCTGGCTAGAATTGGGGAAATTAGCGAACTGAATTTAGTGTATTTAATGCGATCGCGCCCAGGTAATGCAGCCGCTACACCTACGCCGCCACCCCCACCAGCAGAAGCTAAGTCAGAGGAAGCGCCGCCACCCCGACCAGCGAAAACATCTTTTGTGGATAAGGCTTGCGATCGCGCGGTCCAGTTAATGCAAACTAGCAACTATGCTAAAGCTATTCTGGAACTAAAAGACGCGGTAAAACGGGAACCATCACACCCCCGTTGTCATGGTCTATTAGGGTTGATTTATGTGAAACAAAATCAGCCTAAATTAGGTACACCCCATATTAAAAAAGCCCTAAGTATTGATCCCAATCAGCCGGAAGCGATCGAAGCCCAACAACTAATTCAGAAAACCGCTACCACCTCTAGTGTCAAAGGTAAAAGCAAAAAGTCAGATTCAGGAAGCGGCGGTTTATTAGGGCGACTATTTGGCGGGAGTAAGAAAAAATAAATGCCACCATGGTGAACAAATCGACTCAATTGGAGGTAAGCTGTAATAATCTGTAAGCCGTCCCCTAATTTTGTACTACTTTTTTTAATCCCATGATTCATCAACCGCCGCCGGGTGCGCGAGATCTACTTCCTCTCGATGTAGCCCAAAAAATTTGGATTGAACGCCGACTACAGCAAGTATTTCACGGCTGGGGCTATCATCGCATTATCACCTCTACCCTGGAAAGGCTTGATACCCTTATGGCTGGGGGGGCGGTACAACGTTCAACAGTCATACAATTACAAGATGCAGAAAATGAAGGTTTGGGACTGCGCCCGGAATTAACCGCTTCTATTGCTAGGGCGGCGGTTTCTCGCATGGCGGGGAATGACCACTGGCCGCAACGTCTGTACTACAATGCTAATATCTTCCGCAAGGGTGGAGAGACGGGACATGGTACCCAGTTAGAATTTTATCAGGCGGGAGTAGAATTACTTGGGGCTGATGGGGTCCGCGCTGACTCGGAAGTTTTACTACTGCTATGGGACTGTTTGCGATCGCTAAACTTACAAAACCCACAGTTTATCCTAGGGGAAGCTGGATTAACGCGATCGCTTTTATCTCCCTTTCCGCCACCCTTACGCGATCAGGTTCGACAAGCGATCGCTAATCTCGATAGAATTACTCTGGAAACCCTTTCCATGTCGCCAGAATTGCGACAACGGGCTTTATTCCTCTTTGACTTGCGCGGTCGTCCTGAAGACGTTTTAGCCAAGGTTTCCCAACTAGACCTAGACCACAGCCAAAGATCTGCCCTCAACAACCTAAAATCCTTAATTGATGGTCTCAATCAATATCAGAAATTGCGACCAGATACTCTATCTCCTATGTCTATCACCCTAGATCTCAGTCTGATTCAGACTTTTGACTACTACACAGGCATTGTCTTTATTGTAGTCAGTGATAGTCATTCGGGTTCACGGGTATTAGGTCGCGGCGGACGTTATGACCAGCTTTTAGGACTTTATCATCCCCAGGGAGAAACTAAACCCAGTATTGGCTTTTCCCTGACCATTGAGGAACTGCATCAGGTATTATTAGACATGGGAGAGCTTCCCTCTGATATTCCCTCCGGTGATTGTTTGGTGGTTCCCAAAACCCCCCAAGCTGAAGCCGCCGCCTTTGCTTATGCACAAGATTTGCGTCAGTCCCCCGATGCACAGGTACAAATGGAATTGAGTATTTCCGATGATTTACTCGCCCTCCGAGAGTCCGCCCGTCGCCGGGGAATTACCCAAATAGCCTGGGTAGATGAACAAGGTAATCCTACCTTAGAAGTGCTCTAGTCTAACGGTATCTTGGTCAAGGTGCCGCAGGCGATCGCCAGCCCGATAAAAACTCCCTAATCCCTTCTCCAATAGGGAACCGAAAGATCCTCTAAAAACGGGGAAGGGGAAGATCGCAAACCGCAAACCACCAGCGATCGCATCGCCCTAGAACAGCCTACATAAAATAGGCGGCGTTGTTCATCCAAAACTGATTCTTTTTCTTCCTCTGGTACATCCACACTTAAATAGGGTAAAATATTTTTACTCAGTCCCACAACTGCCACAAAGGGAAACTCTAAGCCTTTGGCAGAGTGGAGGGTCATTACTTTAATATAGGTGGCATTTAGATCAATTTCATGACCGGAAACAAACTGGGCTGGGCTGCCCTGGCTGGTTAGTTCTCTGGCGATGTTTTTAGCCATTTCTGACCGGGGACAGAGGATGGCTCCCCCGTGAATGGGGAGGCGATGCCGTTTGGCTGCCGCCATGAAAAAGGCGCGAATCCTTTGCGTTTCTTGTTGGAGATTTTCGGTTAAAATAATGGTGGGAATTTCCCCTTGATAGTCTGAGGGCGTTGGCTGCAAACAGTCCGCATCTCCCGCTGATGTCCCCTCTAAAATGGTGTTGGTGGCTGTGATGATTTGGGCGGTATTGCGATAATTTTGTGTCAAGGTTAGGGTCCGTCCGGTGACGTTTAAATCTCTGTGAATTTTTTTCCAACTAAAGCCTCGCTGATAGAGAGATTGGGAAGCGTCAGCAGTCAGATAGACGTTTTTTAAGGAGGGAACTAAAGCTAAAATACACCGTAGGGCGACGGGGGATAAATCCTGTGCTTCATCAATGACGATCGCCTCATAGGGTGGTGCAGATAATTGGGCGATCGCCGCCATCGCTTTTCGCCGCAATTGGGGCCAGGTAATATAGCCCATTTTGGTCATATTTTGTTCCCAGGTTTGATAAACACTCCATAAGGCTTCTCGCAATTTAGCCGATAGGGGAACTCCTCTCCCGGTTCTGGATAGGGCGAGGTATTCTTCTTGGGTGGCGACACCCCAACCGTTGATTGTTTCTTGGATTTCTTCCAGTAGGTAGGGGAGTCCCAGGTGTTTGAGAGTTTCCTGGCGACCGATGCGATCAGAACGGTTTTTACCGGGAATTTCTGCGGTTTGTAGTGCCTTTTGAAGGCAGTATAAGCACTGTTGATTAGTAGCAAATTTGGGTTTTTCGTGGTTCCTGATATAGTAGTTATAGGTGAGAGAATCGACCGTCGAAACTTGCACGGCTGCCTGGTCTAGAGAAGTGCCTAAAAGCTGTGTTAACAGTTGTTCTGAATAGGAGACTAAAGCGCGAGTATAAGTTGTAAATAAAATCGGTGTAATTCCCTGATAAACTAGGGTTTGAACTCGGTAAATAGCCAGGGTTGATTTTCCCGTGCCGGGGCCGCCTTTAACTAGGATAGGGCCGCCTTTGCCGAATTTGATCAGTTTTTCTTGTTCGGGATCGAGTTTTAATAGAAAGCTGGTCAGGGTTCCCTCCGCAAAACGTTCTAGGTCTTCGGGTTGGTTGAGGATGTATTCACGAGCGCTGATAATTTCTTCGATAGGACGAGGATAGAGGTTGTCAATGATACGCTGAATATACTGTTCGCTGATCGGTAATTCTAGCAAGGCTTCTGAGTTGGGAGCCGAGATAATTTCTGACCAGTATTCTGGGGGAATTTGCCATTTTTTGAGTATGCTTTTGGTGAGTTTAAAGGGTAATGCTGTAGTAATGAGAGTCGATTCTGGCGGGGTTACGGCAGACTCTGCGATCACTGGTTGGGGTTGGGGTTCGAGAATGGTGCGATCGGGTGGCGGCGTGGGGCTGTCCGTTTCGGTTAGTTCGATATCATAAGTGCGATCGTCCCGTTTGCGAACACTCAACAGTTTAACCCACCCATCCCCGAAGCAGTATAACAGGCGATAATCCCCGATCCGAACCCGGTAGACGTTGTTAGTATAGCCTTTTAATTTTTTGACATCCCCTATAGCATAAATCGGGTCTTTTTGCAGCTTTTTTAAGCTTTTCTCCGCTTTTTTTTGCACCGATTTAGGAAGGTTAAGGAGTTCACTGATAAAGGTGTTCGTGAAAGAAATAGTCCAATTCATAGTTTTTTTAGGGGGTCGGGAGTAGTGGCGGTTCATCAACCGCCTGTACAGGAGTTAGGCTAAGTCCCTCTCTGGGTAGTCCAGGGTAGGGTGAGGGCACAATTCGTTTCCGTCCTAGACCGTAATGTTTCTGATGATTCCGCTTTTCTTGATGTGCATATCCTAATTATCCATGCTCCAATGATAGAACATCAAACTTATATCTGGAGTTTAGAGCATGGTTAAAAATTGTCAATATCCAGTCAAATTCTTGAAAAAGCTCTAAGTACAGGACAAAAGTTGTAGAGCCTGGTGAAACCGCCCTGAAAACAAAGA